>NZ_JBFOCP010000037.1:0-54780 GCF_040907855.1 Aeromonas sp. s4
ATGTGCGAAGGTGGCGGAATTGGTAGACGCGCTAGCTTCAGGTGTTAGTGCCCCCCGGGTGTGAGGGTTCGAGTCCCTCTCTTCGCACCATGCTTCTGGCATGTAAAACACAGAAAATGCGCTCCAACCGCATTTAAAAACCAGCTGGAGAAAATCAGTGTGCGAAGGTGGCGGAATTGGTAGACGCGCTAGCTTCAGGTGTTAGTGTCCCACGGATGTGAGGGTTCGAGTCCCTCTCTTCGCACCATTCATTTTGCAAAGGCCCGTTACGAGAGTGACGGGCCTTTTGTGTTTTCATGCCCCATGGCTATGCTGTTGAAGATGCTACGCCACCACGGGGGTTTTCCCATGATCCTGGATACCGATATTCACAACTTCTATGAGCACCTGGTGCTCAAGGAGATAGAAAAACAGGGGTTGGCTCGAACATTGACCCCCTATCAGCTGGCAGACCTCTGCTGCCTGACACTCAACCAGCTTCCTTCCCACTATATCCGCCACGATGTCGACATGATCTACTTCACGACAGACGCCGAACGCAGCGAAATGGAGAAGAAGGTCATCGCCTCCCTGCGCCAGGCCTACGACAAGATCCAGGCCGTCCCCACTCGCCAGGCTTAATGCCAGCCCTGCTGCCAGAGCAGAGTGACGACCCCTGTCATTCCCGCAACCGGCAGCAGGATCAACACCGGTCTCAGCCTGGGTTCCAGCATGACCCAGGCAGCCAGCAAGAACCCCAGGCTCCAGAACCCGTATTCCTTCTCCTGACCCCAGACCAGCACCGCCAGAAGGGCGGCCAAGAGCAGAGCGCGTACTATCCAGTTCATTGGCATTGGTCCGAAAAAACATTAATGATAACTATTATCATCTTTGGTGTTGCCATCTGCAATCGAACTTGCCTATGGATCTCCGGCTATCAAACGGTGTCGATTGAACAGTGAAAAATGCCGATTAGATCAACTATTTTGTGGGATTTTAAAATTTTAAAGCTGTTTTGCCGAATGAGCAGGGATTTTACACCTCCGCTTTATGGTAGATTGCGCCCTCTTTTGGTAAGCCTCTCGGGATCGACGCATCCGCAGGACGAGAGGGGCTGACCTTGGCGAGCAAGAGTTTAGGGAGCGTCTATGCAAAACCAACAACACCACATCCGATTGCCGGGCATGTCGCAAGTATTTGCCTGCCTAGCCATTTTCCTGGCCCTGGCCTTCTCCTTCACCAGCGTGCTGGATCTGCCAATCCAGCTGGCACTGTTCATCGCCTGGTTCGTCATCATGGGACTCGGCATCAAGCTCGGCCATGATTACAAATTCCTGGAACAGGCGGCAGTCGACGGCGTCGCCAAGGGGATGGGGGCCATCCTGATACTGATCTCCGTCGGTGCCCTGGTGGGCACCTGGATTGCCGGCGGCATCGTCCCCAGCATCATCTACTTCGGCCTCAAGGTGATACACCCCTCCATCTTCCTGCTGGCGACCCTGATCATCTGCTCTCTCACCTCGCTGGCCACCGGCACCTCCTGGGGCTCGGCGGCCACCGCCGGCATCGCCATGATGGGTATAGGCCACAGCCTGGGGGTACCCGCGCCGCTGGTAGCCGGTGCCGTGCTCTCCGGCGTCTACTTCGGTGACAAGCTCTCCCCGCTCTCCGACTCCGTGGTGCTGGCCTCGACCATGTCCAACGTCGACGTGATGGAACACATCAAGGGGATGCTGCCCATCAGCCTGTTCTCCTACGTCATCACCGCCGCCCTGTTCACCGTGGTCGGCATGCAGTACTCCGGCAACGTCAGCCTGGAGCAGGTCAATCTGGTGATGGACGCCCTCGACAAACAGTTCAACATCACCCCCATGGCCATAGTGCCCGTTGTGCTGGTGTTGGGCCTGTTGGCCAACCGCAAGCCCGCCTTCCCGGTGATCAGCTTCGGCGCCTTGCTGGGTCTTGTCTGGGCCATAGTCTTCCAGGACATGGATCCGGTGAAGGCGATGCACTCCGCCTACAGCCCGTTTGCCATCACCTCCGGCGTCGATTTCATCGACAACATCCTGGGCCGTGGCGGCATGGAGTCCATGCTGGGTTCCGTGGCCGTCATCATCTTCGGCTTGGGCTTCGGCGGTCTGCTGGAGAAGGTCGGCATTCTGGAAGTGATCGCCAGCGCCTTCGAGAAGCGCATCAACAGCGCCGGCAGCCTGACCAGCCACACCATCGGCACCGCCTTCCTGGCCAACGTATTCGGTTCCGCCATGTATGTGTCCCTGATCCTGACCCCCAAGATCATGGCCAAGAACTACGACAGACTGGGGCTTGCGCGCAAGAACCTCTCCCGCAACGCCGAGTTTGGCGGCACCCTCACCTGTGGCATGGTGCCCTGGAGCGACAACGGCATCTTCATGGCTGGGGTCCTCGGGGTAGCGACCCTCGACTACCTGCCCTACATGTGGCTCAGCTTCACCTGCATCATAGTGACCATCACCCTCGCCTATCTGGGCAAGGGGGTGAACCGTGTACCGGCCACAGAGGCGGTGACAACCCGCTAATTTCCGTAAAAACAACGACAAAGGCGCCATCACGGCGCCTTTTGTCTGGGTGCGATTCGAGGTTAAGCTGGCACTCACCTTGATCCCACATGGCAGGACGCCCAGATGAACTTCACCTTTCGCCAGATCCGCTATTTCGTGGCGGTGGCCGACAGCTTCTCGGTCAGCCGCGCCGCCGCCGAGCTGCACATCTCCCAGTCGGCTGTCACCAGCGCCATCCGCGAGCTGGAGACCGAGCTCGGCGCCGCCCTGTTCGAGCGCAATCCGCGCGGGGTCAGCCTCACCACCCAGGGCCACCAGTTTCTGCTGCACGCCCGTCGCATCCTCGGCGCCATGACCGAGGCCAGCCACTCCCTCAAGGCGGTGGCCCAGCAGGATCAGGGGCGGCTCACCATAGGCGTAACCACGCTGGTGGCCGGCTACTACCTCTCGGAGGCTCTCGGCCGCTTTCGCCGCGCCTTCCCGGCGGTGCAGATCGAGGTGAAGGAGGATGAGCAGCCCTATCTCGAGCACCAGATCGTCAACGGCGAGGTGGACGTGGGGATCCTGATGACCAACCGCACCATCCGCCAGGAGGCGTTCGATACCGAGCTGCTGACCCGCTCGCCGCTGCGGGTCTGGCTCGCCGCCAACCACCCCCTCTGCGCCGAGTCGACCCTCTCCCTCAAGGCGCTCGGCGAGGAGCCCATGATCTCGCTGACCGCCGACCAGCTGGACCAGATCATCGGCGGCGGCCTGCGCCGCTACGGTATCGCGCCGCGCATCGTGCTGCGTACCGCCTCGGTGGAAGCGGTGCGCAGCCTGGTGGCGAGCCAGCTCGGGCTCGCCCTGCTGCCGGACTTTGCCTACCGCCCCTGGTCCCTGGAGCAGGAGCGGGTCGAGGCCCGCGCCATCAAGGAGCCCATCCCCGCCATCGACATCGGTCTGGTGTGGCGGCGCGGCTCGCGCCTTGACTGGGCCGCACGCGAGTTCATCGACATCGCCAGAGATCAGAGCCGGCTACGGGCCCGCCAGCACCTCCCCCGCTAGGACTGAGCCTGAACAGCCGTGACTCCGGCAAAAAAATCAGATTCATCTGCACTCGATATCGATTTTACAGATACCAAAGCCGTTAAAAATTGAAATTCTCATTGCTCCCGGCTTCTCCTACGCTCATGGCTGGTTAACAGGATGTTAATGCCTACTGTGGCGCCGCCACGGTTGCCAATCATGCAAGGAGAGCAAGATGAAATTGACCCCTCTGACCCTGGCCCTGATCCCGGCGCTGCTGGCAGGCCAGGTCCAGGCTGCCCCCACCACCCTCGGCAAGGGTGAAGGCCAGCTCAACATCGTGGCCTGGGCCGGCTACGTGGAGCGCGGCGAGACCGACAAGAACTACGACTGGGTCACCGGCTTCGAGAAAGAGACCGGCTGCAAGGTCAACGTCAAGACGGCCGCCACCTCGGACGAGATGGTGGCGCTGATGAACGAGGGGGGCTTCGACCTGGTGACCGCCTCCGGCGACGCCAGCCTGCGCCTCATCGCCGGCGGCAAGGTGCAGGTGCTCAACCTGGCGCTCATCCCGAGCTACAGCAAGATAGACCCCCGCCTGCAGAATGCCCCCTGGCACACGGTAGACGGCAAGCACTATGGCGTGCCCTACCAGTGGGGCGGCAACATATTGATGTACAACACCAAGGTGTTTCCCAAGGCGCCCGACTCCTGGAACGTGGTGTTCGAGGAGCAGACCCTGCCGGACGGCAAGTCCAACAAGGGGCGGGTACAGGCGTTCGACGGCCCCATCCACATCGCCGATGCCGCCCTCTATCTGATGAGCCACCAGCCGGCGCTCGGCATCAAGGATCCTTACGAGCTCAACGAAGATCAGTACAAGGCCGCCCTCGACCTCCTGCGCCAGCAGCGCAAGCTGGTGGGACGCTACTGGCACGATGCCTTCGTCCAGATCGACGACTTCAAGAACGAGGGGGTGGTGGCCTCCGGCTCCTGGCCGTTCCAGGCCAATACCCTGATCGCCGACAAGCAGCCTATCGCCACGACGGTGCCCAAGGAGGGCGTCACCGGCTGGGCCGATACCAGCATGGTGCACAGCGAGGCGAAGAA
Source organism: Aeromonas sp. s4 (assembly GCF_040907855.1). Lineage (NCBI taxonomy): Bacteria > Pseudomonadati > Pseudomonadota > Gammaproteobacteria > Aeromonadales > Aeromonadaceae > Aeromonas > Aeromonas sp. s4. The sequence continues at coordinate 4,638 of NZ_JBFOCP010000037.1, forward strand.
CCTCACCTGTGCCTATCAGTGGCTGGAGCACTCCCTCAACAACAAGCTGCAGGGGGATCTCGCCTCCTGGTTCGGCTCCGTGCCCGTGGTACCGGCCGCCTGCGAGGGCAATGCCCTGCTCGGGAAAGAGGGGTGCAAGACCAACGGCATCGACAACTTCGATCGAGTGCGCTTCTGGCGTACCCCTGTCTCCCAGTGCAAGAGCCAGGGAACCTGCGTGCCCTACTACCGCTGGGTTTCGGACTATATCGCCATCCTGGGTGGTCGCTGAGATTGCCTGAGTAAATGCCGATATGGGGCCGGACAGGAGTCCGGCCCGCTTCCCACACAGACAAGGACGCCCCATGAATGCCGTACAATTTGACCGGGTCAGCCGCCACTATGGCGAGGTGAAGGCGGTCGATGACATCTCCTTCCAGATCCCGGCCGGCGAGTTTTTCACCCTGCTGGGGCCGAGCGGTTCTGGCAAGACCACCTGCCTGCGGATGATTGCGGGCTTCGAATACCCGAGCGAGGGGGAGATCCGGCTGTTTGGTGAGCCCTGCTCCACCGTGCCCCCCTACGATCGCAACCTCAATACCGTGTTTCAGGACTACGCCCTGTTTCCCAACATGGATGTGCGCGACAACATCGGCTATGGCCTGATGCTCAAGGGCGTCGCCAAGGCGGAGCGTTACCGCAAGGTGGACGAGATGCTGGAACTGGTGCGCCTGCCCGGCGTCGGCAACCGCAAGCCGGGCCAGCTCTCCGGCGGCCAGCGCCAGCGCATCGCCATCGCCCGGGCACTGATCAACCAGCCGCGCATCCTGCTGCTGGACGAACCGCTCGGGGCGCTCGACCTCAAGCTGCGCGAGCAGATGCAGCTCGAACTGAAAGCCTTGCAGCGCCAGCTCGGCATCACCTTCATCTTCGTCACCCACGATCAGCAGGAGGCGCTCTCCATGAGCGACCGGATCTGCATCTTCAATCAGGGCAAGATCGAGCAGATCGCCGCGCCGGATACCATCTACGACGCCCCCGCCACCCCCTTCGTCGCTCGCTTCGTCGGCACCGTCAACCTGTTCGAGGGGGAGCAGGCCCGCCGTCTGTGCGGCGATGCTCGCCAGATGATGGTGCGCCCGGAGCGGATCCGGCTCGCAGAGGCCGGCACACCGGGCTGGTCAGGGGAAGTGCGCGAGGTTGAGTACCTCGGCCCCTTCGTGCGCTACCGGGTCGATCTCGGCGAGCAGCTCGAGCTTATCGTCAACCACCCCAACGAGGGCCAGGCCCGTCTACCCCGTGGCGCCCGGGTCAGCCTCAGCTGGCCGGAGCAGGCGATCCATCGCCTGCACACCGCCCCTCAGGGAGCTCAACCATGAGCGCCCCCCACAGTGCGAGCCTTGCCATGAGCCAACCCACCGCCCCCCTCTCCTATCGGCCGCTGCGGCGCCTCTCCACCCTGCTCTACGGGCGGCCGGGTTTGTTGCTGGCCATCCTGCTCGGGCCGCCGCTGCTGTGGCTTGGCATCATCTATGTCGGCTCCCTGCTGATGCTGCTCTCCAACGCCTTCTTCGGACTGGACGAGTTCAGCGGCCAGATCCGCCACGAGCTGGGGCTGCAGAACTTCGTCGCCCTGCTGCGGGCTGAGAACCTGGACGTGATCCTGCGCACCGTCGGCATGTCGCTGCTGGTGACCCTGGCCTGCGCCCTGCTCGGCTTTCCGGTGGCCTACTACATGGCGCGCTACACCAGCGGCAAGACCCGAGCCCTGTTCTACGTCGGCATCATGCTGCCGCTCTGGTCCAGCTATCTGGTACGGGTCTACGCCTGGAAGCTGATCCTGGCCAAGGAGGGGGTCATCAGCTGGCTGGCAGATACTCTGGGACTGGACTGGCTGCTGGACGCCATCCTCTCGCTGCCGGTGATAGGGGGGCCGTCGCTCTCGTTCTCGCGCATCGGCACCTTCATCGTGTTCGTCTACGTCTGGCTGCCTTTCATGATCCTGCCCATCCAGGCGGCGGTGGAGCGGATCCCGCGCTCCTTGCTGGAGGCGAGCGGCGATCTAGGCGCCACCCCGGCCCAGACCTTTCGCACCCTGATCCTGCCGCTGGCCCTGCCCGGCGTGGTGGCGGGCTCCATCTTCACCTTCTCCCTGACGCTGGGGGACTACATCATCCCCGGCATCATAGGCAACTCCACCATGTACATAGGTCAGGTGGTCTACATGCAGCAGGGCACGGCGGGCAACCTGCCCTTCGCCGCCGCCTTCTCGCTGGTGCCGATCCTCATCATCGCCATCTACCTGACCATCGCGAAACGTCTGGGGGCTTTCGATGCGCTCTAATACCTCCATGAAACGGGACCACGGCAGCCAACCCTCCGGCCTGCTCAAGTACGCGGCCATCGGCGGTCTCCTGTTCCTGCACTTTCCGATCCTGTTCATCTTCCTCTACGCCTTCACCAGCGAGAGCAAGAGCTACCAGTTCCCGCCCCCCGGCCTCACCCTCAAGTGGTTCGAGGTGACCCTCAACCGCCCCGACGTGTGGCGCGCCATCCAGCTGTCGCTGGAGGTAGCGGGACTGGCGACGCTGGCCGCCATGGTGCTCGGCACCCTGGCGGCGGGGGCCATCGCCCGCAGCCGCTTCTTCGGCCAGGAGGTGGTATCGCTGTTGCTGGTGCTGCCCATCGCCCTGCCCGGCATCGTCACCGGCATCGCGCTGCGCTCCGCCTACGGGGTGATGGAGATCCCTTTCAGCTTCTGGACCATCGTCATCGGTCACGCCACCTTCTGCGTGGTGGTGGTCTACAACAATGCCCTGGCGCGCTTTCGCCGCACCAACCAAAGCCTCATCGAGGCGTCCATGGATCTCGGGGCCGACGGCTTCCAGACCCTGCGCTACGTGATCCTGCCCAACCTCGCCACGGCGCTGCTGGCGGGGGGCATGCTGGCGTTTGCGCTGAGTTTTGACGAGGTGATCGTCACCACCTTCACCGCCGGCCAGCAGACCACGCTGCCAATCTGGATGTATCAGGAGCTGATCCGGCCACGGGACAGGCCGGTCACCAACGTGGTGGCGCTCATCATAGTGGCCTGCACCACCATTCCCATTCTGCTTGCCTACTACCTCACCCGCGACGGCCAGGACGTCGCCGGCAGTGGCAAATAACGACTCAACGCGTGCGCAAGGATGCAACCATGAAACTCTCTACCCAACTTTTGATCGATGGTCAGTTCGTCACCGGTGACGGCCAGGCCGAGCCCATCCTCAACCCGGCCACCGGCGAGCTGCTCGCCTCGGTGCCCGAAGCCTCGTTCGAGCAGGTGAACCGTGCGGTGAACGGCGCCCAACGCGCCTTCGCCCAGTGGAGCCGCGCCACCCCGGCCCAACGCAGCAACCTGCTGCTGCGCCTGGCCGATGCCATCGAACGCCACGCCGAGGAGTTTGCGGCGCTCGAATCCCTCAACTGCGGCAAGCCCTACCTGTCGGTGCTCAACGACGAGCTGCCGGCGGTGGTGGACTGCTTCCGCTTCTTCGCCGGCGCCGCCCGCTGCCTGCAGGGGCCGCTGGCGGGGGAGTACATCGAGGGGCATACCAGCATGATCCGCCGCGATCCCATCGGGGTGGTGGGCAGTATCGCCCCCTGGAACTATCCGTTGATGATGGCGGCCTGGAAGATGGCCCCCGTGCTCGCCGCCGGCAATACGGTGGTGCTCAAGCCCTCCGAGCAGACCCCGCTCACCGCCCTGCGCCTGGCGGAGCTCGCCAGCGAGATCTTCCCCCGCGGCGTCATCAACATCGTCTGCGGCCGGGGCGAGAGCGTGGGGGCGCCGCTGGTGGAGCACCCGCTGGTGCGCATGGTGTCGCTCACCGGTGACATCGCCACTGGCCAGAAGATCATGCAGAGCGCCGCCCGCACCATGAAGCGCACCCATCTGGAGCTTGGCGGCAAGGCGCCGGTCATCATCTTTGACGATGCGGACTTGGAGGCCGTGGTGGCCGGCATTCGCACCTTCGGCTTCTACAACGCCGGCCAGGATTGCACAGCCGCTTGCCGCATCTATGCCCAGGGCAAGATCTACGACAAGTTCGTCGCCGCCATGACCGAGGCGGTTGCCTCCATCAAGGTGGGCGGTCCGCGTGAGGAGGGGGTGGAGATGGGGCCGCTCATCTCGGACCGGCAGCGCAACCGGGTGGCCAGCTTCGTGGAGCGGGCCCAGAGCAGCGGTCACGTGGAGGTGACGGCGGGAGGCAAGATCCGCCCCGGCAACGGCTTCTTCTTCGAGCCGACCCTGATCGCCCATGCCCGCCAGGAGGATGAAATCGTGCGTCGGGAGGTGTTCGGCCCGGTGGTGTCGGTGACCCGCTTCAGCGACGCCGAGCAGGTGGTGCAGTGGGCCAACGACTCGGACTACGGCCTCGCCAGCTCGGTCTGGACCCGGGATCTCGGCCTTGCCAGCAAGGTGGCCAGCCACCTGCAGTACGGCTGCACCTGGATCAACACTCACTTCATGCTCACCTCCGAGATGCCCCACGGCGGCATGAAAATGTCCGGCTACGGCAAGGATCTCTCCCTCTACGCGCTGGAGGACTACACGGTGCCGCGCCACATCATGGTCAAGCTCTAGGCTCCACTCCGTCCCCCTGAAAACAAGATGGCCCCAAGGGGCCATCTTGTTTTGCATCAGGTCTGTGCATCCCTGCAGTGCACCAACGCAGCGTCATCATTCATCCGACCGCGACCCGCATCAACATCATGACAACCGCCACAGCCAGTGGTGATCCAGAATCAGCAGACCAAACAGCAACATCAGGTGATAGATGGAGAAACGGAAGGTGCGCATCGCCTGGCCGGGCCGATCCCCGTACTTCAACAGCCAACCATGCCAGCAGAATCCGAGGTTCAACCCAAGGCTGCCGACCAGGTAGACAAGCCCCGACATGCCGATCAGATAGGGCAGCAGACAGACGAGCGTCAGGATCAGCAGATAGAGCAGGATGGCGGTCTTGGTGAAATCGGTGCCGTGGGTGACCGGCAGCATGGGAATATCGGCACCGGCATAGTCATCGCGCCGGTGGATGGCCAAAGACCAGAAATGGGGCGGCGTCCAGGTAAAAATGATCATCACCAGCAGCCAGGGCTCGGCCGAAAGCTGCCCCGTGATGCTGGTCCAGCCCAAGAGCGGTGGCATGGCTCCCGCCAATCCACCGATGACGATATTCTGCGACGTGGCCCGCTTCAGCAGCAGGGTATAGACGACCGCATAGCCTAACAGGCTGGCCAGGGTTAGCCAGGCAGTCAGGGGATTCACGCCCCAATGGAGCAGAACAAACCCCAACAGTGCCAGACAGATCGCAAAATTCATCGCCTGCCCCGGCGTGATCCGTCCCATGGCGACCGGGCGCCAGCGCGTTCTGCGCATCCGGGCATCAATGCCGTACTCCAGAGAATGGTTCATGGCCGCCGCCCCGGCAGCGAGCAGTCCAATCCCCGCCAGGCCCAGTATCATCTCGTCCAGAGAGGCGAGTGTCGGCTCGGCCAGCAGCATGCCCACCCAGGCGGTCAGGAGCAGCAGGGCGACCACCTTTGGTTTGGTCAACTGACAATAATCGTGCACCCGGCGGAGGGCGAAGCGCTGTACCCGCCCTCTCCCATTCATGTCCGGCTCCTGACCATCCCAGGGGATGGCAAGGGGTCGTGATGAGGCAAAGAGAGGCTCCCGCGCGCCAGCACACAACAGGCCAGCAGGTGGGCGGCCACCAGATTGTGTGCAAGGGCGTTGGCCAGCGGCAGGGCCAGATGGACGTTCGCCAATCCCAAGGCAATCTGCACGGTCAGCAGACCCAGCAACAGCCAGCCAAACCCTCTCAGGGGGGTCCGCTGGCAGAGCAGCGCGAGGGCGAAAGCTCCCACCAGCAAGGCCGTGGTCAGCGCTCCCAGGCGATGGGCGATGTGAATGGTCTGGCGCGCCTCCTTGCCCAGCACGCCGAACTCATAGCTGGCGTGCCCCAGAGGGAGATGAAAGGCTTGCGCCCAATTCAGCTCTGCCTGCCAGTCGCCCTGGCACAAGGGAAACTCCACACACGCCATGGCCGCATAGTTCGCCGACGTCCAGCCCCCCAGCGCGATCTGCAGCAGCAGCACGCCGCAGGCCATGCTGCCAAGCCAGGACACACCCTGGTGTACGGGCGGGGGTGAAGGGAAGCCTGCCAATTCGGCCCGATAGAGCCAAAGCAAGGTCAGGATGACGAAGCCGCCCAGCAGATGAGTGGTCACCACCAGGGGATGCAGGGCCAGGGTCACCGTCCACATACCCAGCGCCGCCTGACCTGCAACCAGCACCAGCAAGATCAGCGAGAGGTGACGCAGTCGGCCGCCTGTACGCCAGCCCAAGCCGGACAGGAGCACAATCACGCCTCCCAGCACCCCGGCGAAGTAGCGATGCACCATCTCGCTGCGCGCTTTGTGAGGAACAAGCGGGCTGGCCGGATAACGTTGTGCCGCCAGTTCCGCATGCTCAGCGCGGGGAATGGCCAGGGAACCATAGCAACCTGGCCAATCGGGGCAAGCCAGCCCGGCATCCGTCAACCGGGTATAAGCACCGAGCGCGATGACAAGAACTGCCAGCGCAATGGCCACGGAGGCCAGCCTCTTGTGCATCTTCATATGCCGCCTCGTTGACCGTGCAGTAGCCAGAAGATGCGAGTCCCATGTCGGCTGCATCGTCACTGCACCCCACGCTGATATTTGAGCAGTTGCTGCAGATCCGACAGTACCGCCTTGCCAAGCAACGGCCAGGTCGTCGTGCTGCCGGGTACCTCGTAACGCAAGATGGCCAGCCCGCGGGCGTCCACCAGCAGTATATCCCCCTCCCTCATTTCACTGTTTGCCTCGTGAGGTGGTGTCAACTGGACCAGTTCCAGCTTGTCCAGATTACGGCCAAGTGCGGCCTGGATACGTGCCATCAGCGCGGGGACCTGCCGGCATTGCCCCTCGCAGCGAGGGGCCACCAGATAGACCAGTCGCCATTGGTGCTGATGGGCAGGAAGCGGTTGCAACAGGTAGATCTCCTGGTGCAGCCAGTGCCCCTTGCTGCGCGTGCCGGGTTCATACCAGCCCTGGTGAAGAGTCAGAGCCGCCAGCACCACAGGCAGCAGGATCACCACAGCAAAGAGCGCTGGCACCCGCCAGCGTCGCCATCCGCTCATGGGGAGCACCTCCTCGTCAGCATGACCCCCCCTGACAGAACCACCAGCGCCAAGCCGAGCCATTGCACCGCATAGGCCCGGTGTTTTTCAGGAGGCATGACATTGTGCTGGTAGTGATAGAGGAATGGGGTTCGTCTTTGATACAACACGGCGTCTGCAAGCGGGGCTCCGATTGTCTGTCGCAGGGTCTCGACCCTGATGGATTGCAGCCGGTTCGGGTAGGGGCCTGGTTCTATGTTCTGTCCCAGCAGGAAGCCGCCGGGAGCCATGCGCAGAACACCTTCAAGGGTCATTGCGGCGGGAATGGCGGGATTGGGCAATTGCGACCTGTCGGATGGTGCGGGCACCCATCCCAGGTTGACCAGCAACAGTGAGGATCCCCCCTCTGCGCGTACCGGGATGAGCACGTCATAGCCAACCTCCCCGTTGACGATCTGGTTGTCCAGCAACCAGACATAAGGGCTGACCCACTCGGCTTTCCCTTGCAGAGGCTGGCCATCCAGTGACTCCGGGTGTTGCCAGTCGATCTGGGCCAATGTCCTTGGCCCGGCCTGCTGCATCTTTGCCATCTGCGCCAGCCAGGCCGTTTTTTCCATTCCGCGCTGCCACTGCCAGAACGCCAGCTTGCACAAACCGGCCGTCACCACCAGAGTGAACAACAAGACAAACCAGCGTCTGTGATGCCATGGTCGTCGCTTGTCTCGTGCAGCCGAATCGCGCATATCGAGGAGGATCCCAAGATGTTGATCAAGGTCGTTCTGATACTCATGCTGCTGCTCATCATCGGCCAGCTGTTTCACGCCCTCTGGCTGATGCTCAGTGAAGGCAATACGCAAAAGATGTCGGTACCTCTGGGCCGGCGCGTCTTCTTCTCCCTGCTGGTGGTCATCATACTGCTGCTCTCTCTCGCGATGGGCTGGCTGGAGCCCAACCCGCGCCCCTACTGAGCACGGCATCAAAGCAGGTAGACAAAGACGAACAGACAGAGCCAGACCACATCGACGAAGTGCCAGTACCAGGCCGCAGCCTGGAAAGCGAAATGACGCTGTGGGGTGAAATGATCCCTCAGCATGATGCGCAGCCAGATGATGGTCAGGAAAAGGGTGCCCAGCAGCACGTGCAGTCCATGGAACCCGGTCAGAATGAAGAAGGTATTGCCATAGATGCCGGAATCCAGCCGCAGTCCGAGATCCCGATAGGCATGCAGATACTCATAGCCTTGAAACCACAGGAATGTCAGCCCGAGCACCACGGTTGCCAGCAACATCCCCTTGAGCCGCATGCGTCTGCCGTTTTCCAGACTCATGTGTGCAAACAGCAGGGTCACGGAGGAGCCAAGCAGGATCAAGGTATTGATGAGGGGGATCCCCTGCCAAGGCATGGCCTGGGTCGTGGCCCCGCCGGGCGTCTTGAGCAGGGGCCAGTGAGCGGTGAAATCCGGCCACAGCAGCTGGCCCGTCATCACCCTGTGGCCCGCACCATCCAGCCAGGGCACCGCAAGCTGGCGGGCATAGAACAGCACTCCGAAAAAAGCCAGAAAGAACATCACTTCAGAGAAGATGAACCAGACCATGCCCTGCCTGAAGGATCTGTCCATCTGGGCGCTGTAGAGCCCGGTCATGGACTCCCGGATGATGTGACGGAACCAACCAAACAACATGAATGCCAGCAGGGCGACACCGGCCATCATCAGATACCGGCCGAAACCAGTCTGCCCACTCGCCACTTCATTGACCAGATGTCCGGCCCCCAACGCCAGGAAAAACAGTGCAATGGCACCAATGATGGGCCAGCGACTCTGGTCCGGGACATAATAGGTCTGGTTCACCTTGGACATGGTCATTTCCTCTGTGCGAGTGCCGGTGCAGGTACGGACTCCGTGATGTCATAGAGCGAGTAGGAAAGCGTGATGGTATTGATGCTGTCCGGTAGAGCCGGATCGATATAGAACTTGAGCGGCATCAGCTTGCTCTGCCCTGCCCTCAGCTCCTGGCGATTGAAGCAGAAACACTCCACTTTCTTCAGATAGGCTGCGGCGGGACCGGGAGAGACCGACGGGACCGCCTGACCCACCATGGTCCGCTCCGTGGGATTGAACACCCGAAAGTTGACCATTTTCACCTCCCCCGGCCGCACCGACAGCCGAGCCGTCTCACCGCTGAACTCCCACGGCATCCGGGTATCCGCATGAGCAAGAAACTCGATCTGGATGCTCCGCTTGCTGTCGATCACCGCCCGCTCCCTACTGGCCGCTTGATCAGACGTCTTGCCATTGAGGCCGGTGATCCGGCAGAAGACGTCATAAAGCGGCACCAGCGCAAAGGCAAAACCAAACATGACGAGCACGACCAGAGCCAGTTTTCTGAGCAAGGGGGCATGACTGACCTTGGTCATATGACCTCCCTAACGCTCTTCCGACCGGATATCCGGTGGAGTCTGGAAACTGTGATAGGGAGGGGGAGAAGAGAGCGTCCATTCCAGCCCCTCGGCCCCCTCCCATACCCGATCGCTCGCCTTGGCTCCGCCTCTGATGCATTTGATCACACCCCAGACAAACAGCAGCTGGGACAGGCCGAAGGCAAAGCCCCCCAGGCTGATCAGCATGTTGAAGTCCGCAAATTGCAGGGCGTAATCGGGAATGCGGCGAGGCATGCCCGCCAGCCCGACAAAATGCATGGGGAAAAACAGCACATTGACCGAGACGAGCGAACACCAGAAGTGCCATTGGCCGAGCCGCTCGTCATACATGTGCCCCGTCCATTTCGGCAACCAGTAGTAGGCCGCAGCCAGGATCGAGAAGACGGCACCGGTCACCAGCACATAGTGGAAATGGGCCACTACGAAATAGGTGTCGTGATACTGAAAATCAGCTGGCGTCATGGCCAGCATCAGCCCGGAGAAACCGCCAATGGTGAACAGGGTGATGAAGGCGATGGCAAACAGCATGGGGGTCTCGAATGTCAGAGAACCACGCCACATGGTAGCAAGCCAGTTGAATACCTTTACCCCTGTCGGCACCGCGATCAACATGGTGGTGTACATGAAGAACAGCTCCGCCACCACGGGCAATCCGGTGGTGAACATGTGGTGAGCCCAGACCATGAAGGAGAGCAAGGCGATGCTGCTGGTGGCATAGACCATGGAGCGATAACCGAACAGCTTCTTGCGGGAGAAGGTCGGAATGATGCTGGAGACGATGCCGAAAGCCGGCAATATCATGATGTAGACTTCCGGGTGCCCGAAGAACCAGAAAATGTGCTGAAACAGGACAGGATCCCCCCCACCGGCCGCATCGAAGAAACTGGTCCCGAAATACTTGTCCGTCAGCACCATGGTCACCGCAGCCGCCAGCACCGGCATGACAGCGATGAGCAGAAACGCCGTGATGAGCCAGGTCCAGACAAACAGTGGCATCTGCATCCAGCCCATGCCCGGCGCCCGCAGGTTGAAGATGGTCACGATGACGTTGATGGCCCCCATGATGGAGGAGATCCCCATGATGTGAATGGCAAAGACAAACAGGGCCGTGCTGTTGCCGCTGTACTGGGTGGACAGGGGGGCATAGAAGGTCCAGCCAGAACTGGGGCCGCCTCCCTCCATAAACAGGCTCGACAGGAGGATGAGGAAAGCAAACGGCAGGATCCAGAAGCTCCAGTTGTTCATGCGGGGCAGCGCCATGTCAGGGGCCCCAATCATGATGGGGATCAGCCAGTTGGCGAGGCCGGTGAAGGCGGGCATGACGGCACCAAAGACCATGATAAGGCCGTGTACCGTGGTCATCTGGTTGAAAAACAGGGGTTCCACCAGTTGCAGTCCGGGCTGGAACAGTTCTGCCCGGATCACCATGGCCATGGCGCCACCGGTAAAGAACATGGTGAGGGCAAAGCAAAGATAGAGGGTACCGATGTCCTTGTGATTGGTGGTGTAAAGCCAGCGCCTCAGACCGGCCGCCGGCTGGTGGACATGTTCGCTGTGCAGGGTATCCGTGATTCCATCACTCATGCCGACGCCTCACTTGTCCTTGTCCGGATTGGCCGGGTTGAGAAGGGACTGCACCTCGGCTGGCTGCACAAGGTCGCCGGTCTTGTTATCCCAGGCATTGCGTTCATAGGTGATGACGGCGGCCAGTTCCTGCGCCGTCAACTGTTTGCCAAAAGGCTGCATCGCCGTGCCGCTCTTGCCATGCAGGACGATGTCCAGATGCTGGGCCCGATGTTCCGCCTGTGTGGTCACCTTGCTGCCATTGAGCGCCGGGAAGATGCCGGGCAATCCGGTACCCGCGGGCTGATGACAGGCAGCGCAGTGCCCCAGATAGACTTTCTCCCCCTGCGCCATGGCTTGTGGCAACGTCATGGTCTCCGCTGCCTGCGCCTGTTGCTGTGCCTTGGCAGTTGCCTGCTCGTCTCCCTTTCTGGCAATCCACGCCTCGAACTCCTCTGCGGATTTGGCCACCACAACCACGGGCATGAAACCGTGATCCTTCCCGCACAGCTCGGCGCACTGCCCACGATAGGTGCCCGGCTTGTCGATCCGGGTCCAGGACTCGTTGATGTAGCCAGGATTGGCGTCTTTTTTCACGGCGAAGGCGGGAACCCACCAGGAGTGAATGACATCGTCCGAGGTCATCAGGAAACGGATCTTCTTGCCGACCGGCAATACCAGAGGGTTATCCACCTCCAGCAGATAATTGCCGCCCTTGGGGGCATCACCGGAGATCTGCTGTTTGCTGGTCGCCAGCAGGGAATAAAACGCCACTGGATACTCTAGGTATTTGTAATGCCATTTCCATTGCGAGCCCGTGACGAGGACGGTGAGATCGGCCTTGGAGGTATCCTCCATCTTCAACAGGGTCGAGGTTGCCGGTGCCGCCATCGCGATCAGTATCAACACGGGGATGGCCGTCCACAGCAACTCGATGCGGGTGCTTTCGTGAAACTGGGCGGCTTTGGCACCGCGCGATTTTCGATGGTGCACGATGGACCAGAACATGATGCCGAAGACGAGCAGACCGATGACGCAACAGATATAGAAAATCGTCATGTGCAGGTCATAGACCTGCTGGCTGATGGCGGTCGCCCCGCGCGTCATGTTGAACCGGATCTCATTGGCAAAGGCGCTGCTGCTGATGAACCACATCATCATTCCGGCACCTGCCTGAGCTGCATCGTTTCTCACATTGCACTCCCTGTGCACGTTGGAGAAGATGGCCTGCATTCAATACGCCCAACGCTAACCATCTGAAAATAATGCATTTATTAAAATTCATTTCACATTCAAGTATTAGTCCATATTCAGAAAAAACCAAAATGCAGACAGTCCTGACCAGGCTCATCAGAGCAGTGGCAATGGGCAAAACGCGAGCAGGGAAGAGGGAGAAACGGGTCCCGGGGTGGCCGCGCCTTGAACGGAGAGAGCTTCAGCCATGGTGAGTCGAATCGATGTGCAGAACCCGGAGGGCCCATTGGTTCCTCCCGGGCTCCGTGGTTTTCTGCCGTGCCAGAGGCGGGGTCAGCCCGCTGGTGCTTGCTGAGCCAGCAGTCTGGCCAGCAGGGAGCGCAATGCTTTTATCAGGGCGGGTTTGCCCGCGACACCCTGTCGGGCAGCCAGCTCTGACCAGGGCGCATATTGCCAGATGGTGGCGATCAGCAACCGTCGTTCATCCTGACTCAACCCGTCCAGCATCATCACTCGCCGGAGTAGCCAGCGTTGCAGTGTCGCCTGGCACAATTCGAATGGCTTGTGATGGTGGGCAAAGCAATCGAGTTCCCGATGTTCGAATTCATCCAGATCCGGCACATGAGTGACAGGTCCGCCTCTGAGGGATAGCCAGACCAGTTCGGTATCCAGCCTCTTGAGTTCACCCGCCAGCAGGGCCGGCAACTGGCTCATGAAACGCTGTCGCCATTGCGCCAGCTCGGCGTGATATTCCGATTGCAACGGCATCAGCAGCAAAGCTGCATGACTGCCGCTGGCCGCATCGCGCTGCAGACCAAGACGCAGCACCTTCAATCCCGCCTTGAGCCAGAATGGCAGCAGATCTGGACTGGCGGAGAAGGCAGATCCCAGATAATCGACCCCTAGTGCCCGATAATGTGATACCAGCTTGTCCAGCAACCGGGACCCCAGCCCGAGACGATGAAGGGCAGGATGGATGGCGATGCGCATCACCCTGGCATAAGAGCGCTCCCCCGCCGTCACGAAACCGGCGTGGGCCAGCAGCGACTGGGGCAGCAGATGTCCACGAGGGCGCCTTCGTCCGGCCCAGATCGCATGCGCCAGATCAGGGGGGATATTGCCCTCCCGCGCGACCAGCGCCACCCCGAGCAACTCCTGTCCCTGCTCCATCAGATGAATGTCGAGATCCGGCCCCTCCAGCAAATACCGCAGATCACTGGGGCTGGTCTGGTAGTGAGCCAGCACGAGCAGGCCGAACACCCGATTGAGCAGCGCGTCATCACGGGCCAGCTCATCTTGTCCGACCAGGCGCCAGGTCGGTGATGTCGGGGGATGAGGTGCCGATATGTCGGCATTCAGACCAAGGAGCCGGAAGATCAGAGGCTCCAGCGGATCGCTCAGGCTCCAGCGAATGGGCTCCACCAGGTGCAGCTCCTGCCAATCCGGGGTTTGCTCATCGAGTACCCTCTTGAAGCGCAGATGAAAGCCGCGCCCCGTCCCCTCATAGCCGTGCTCCGTTGTAGCGAAGACAATGCGACTGTGACGGGCCAGCATGGCTTCCAGCAGCGGGGTCGGGATGGCGGCGGCCTCATCCACCAGCAACAGATCCGCCAGCACGTCTCCTTGAGCGGCCCGATCAGGGGACACATAGCTCAGACCGGCCAGCCGCTCAGGCATCTCTGCCAGCGCTCGCTCTGCATGGGCAAAAAGTGTCGCCACTGTAGCGTGGGAAGGGGCCGTCACCGCTATCGTCAAGACCGGATCCCGACTCAGCAAGTCGGCGCTCGCCAGCCCCAGCACGGCGCTCTTGCCACGACCGCGATCGGCGCTCAGCACCAGGGGGCGACGGCGATGGCCGTGCAACACGTTGTGGATGGCGGGTAGCGCACGGGCCTGATCCGCGCTCAGCGGCCGGTCCCCGTCGAGAGGCTGCCAGGTAATATCACAAGAGGCAGGCGTCAGATCTCGCGCCGGATCTTCTTCCAGCAACCGTACCAGACGGGAGATGAACCCCTGCCCGGCACGATCGACCTCCTCTGGCTGGGCGACCAGCCTCTGACGATCAGGGTCTGGGTAGGTCGGCCATGCCTCCCGCGGCGGGGTCAGCAGAAGCAAGAGCCCCCCAGCCCTCAATGTCCCCGCCAAGGCACCGAATGCATCGGGGTGAAAACCGCTGAAGGCATTGAATACCAGGGTGTCGCACTCCTGACCGAGCCGTTGAAGCGCCTTGGCGGCAGGCTGCGGAGCATGACGCTCAGGACCCTGCCCCAGCCAGAACACCGCCCCCCACAGCAAGGATTCGGCACGAACGATGCAGTCATCCTCCTCCCCTTCCAGCCAGATCAGACGCCGCTCGCCGGCAGAAGCGATAGCGTGGCGCAAGGCGAGCAGCTCGGCTGACATCATGGAGCTGGGCTGGCGTCTGGCTTCACACGGGGTTCAAACATGCGCTCCCCCATCTGGTCGATGAAGGTATGGGCCTTTTGCACCATGAAGCGCTCGGCATCCGCCGGGTTGGCAAAGAGATCGGAGCGGATGAAGCGATGGGTCTGTAATTGCCCGTCGATCTCCCTGGTGATGCGACCTGCCAGCCTGTATTGCCCCCCTTCCGCCATGGGCTCGGGATAGATGAGATAGCCCATGTATTCGATGGGCTCAACCTCGGGGCTCTGGGCGATCTCTCCCTTGAACAGGGCATTGAATAGTCTTTTGAACATGTTCGCATCCTCTCTGATGAAGGCATTCTCCCCAAGGGTGGAATCACTGGCAAGCTCGGGATCTTATTACCATTCGTTCTTTGCACTACGAACTATTCTCATTTAGATTTCATCTCATTCCAACATGAGGTCCAGATTATGTACGTGTGTTTGTGCCGCGGCATCACAGATAACCAGATCCGCAAGGCGGTACAGGCAGGCAAGACTGAATTCCGACAGTTGAAACAGTCGCTGGAAGTCGGTGCTCAATGTGGTAAATGTGTGCGCATGGCGATGGAGATCATCGCTACCGAAATCGACAAGATGCAGTCAGAGCAGGCACCGCTCTATTACGAAGTGGCGTAAAATCGCCGACTTCTCGTCTTCATCTCTCCTTCTGCCCTCCAGGGGACGACTTTCCCCATCACGTTATGGTCATGTTTCTGGACTAAGCTCTAGTGATCGTTGCCTAGGCTCGAAAACGAGGAGTAATGTCGATGAAAGGAGATCCCAAAATCATTGCCCACCTCAACAAGGTGCTGGCCAATGAGCTGGTTGCCATCAACCAATACTTCCTGCATGCCCGCATCTATGATGACTGGGGCCTCAAGGGGCTGGGGCACAAGGAGTATCACGAATCCATCGATGAGATGAAACATGCCGACGAGCTGGTCAAGCGGGTGCTGTTTCTGGAAGGGCTGCCCAACTTGCAGGATCTGGGCAAGCTACGCATCGGTGAGACGGTGGAAGAGATGCTGCGCTGTGACTTGTCTCTGGAGATGGACGCCATCCCCGACCTGAAAGTCGCCATCACCTATGCCGAGTCCGTGCAGGACTACGTCAGCCGCGACCTGTTCCAGGAGATCCTGGAAGATGAAGAGGAGCATGTGGACTGGCTGGAAACCCAGCTCGATCTCATCGCCCGTATCGGTCTGGAAAACTACCAGCAATCCCAGCTCCATGCCGAGTCATCCTGAATCGCGATGACATCAAGAGACAATCCCAACCCGCCCAGGCGGGTTTTTTCATGGCACCAGCGGCAGAGATCTTGCCCAACGATACGGTAGCCAACCTGGTTGCTGACAAGGCAGGCCAGAGGCTGTCAGGATGGCAGGCGCCGGATTGAACCGCCTCCGGGATCACAGTTACGATGCATGGGGCAGCGGCAGGCGCCGCTTTCGATTAGGATACGACCCCATTCCCATCATTTTGCTACGGATGACCTCCATGGAACTGATTGCACGCGAGATGGCGCCCCACAAACGGGTTGCCCTGGTGGCTCACGACAACATGAAAGCCCCTCTGCTGAACTGGGTGCTGCGCCGCAAGGAAGAGCTCAAGCTCCACCACCTCTATGCGACCGGCACCACGGGCACCCTGCTCGGCAAGAAGGCACAGCTGCCCATTACCTGCCTCTTCTCCGGCCCCATGGGGGGGGATCAGCAGCTCGGCGCCCTCATCGCCGAAGGGAAGATAGACGTGATGATCTTCTTCTGGGATCCCCTCAATCCCGCCGCCCACGATCCTGACGTCAAGGCCCTGCTGCGCCTCGCGGCCGTCTGGAACATCCCGGTCGCCACCAACGAGGCGACGGCGGACTTCATCATGGACAGCCCGCACATGCAGCAGGCATTCAGCGTCCAGGTGCCCGACTACGCCGGCTACCTCAAGGCCAGAACCGAATAAGCAACGCCAGACAGCAAAGAGCCGGAACAGATGTCCGGCTCTTTTCTTTCATGGGGGGAGAAGGTCAGCGCTGGAGGCTTTTCTGCGCGAATTTTGGCCTGGCATTCATGATCTGCTCCACCTGCTCGTCGCTCATCTTGCCCCGCGACAGTCCCAGAACCTTGTAGGTCAGCAGAGGGCGCGCCGGCAAGGCGATCATCAGGGCGCGGATCTGGTTCTCGTCCTCCTTCTCTCGCGCCGGCTTGCCGTAGGCGTAGGTGAGCACGCCGGCATCCATCAGGTTTTTGACGGCGGGTTCGGTGATCGGCAGGTTTATGACGCTTTTCCGTTGCAGTACGAACTCCCGCAGCACCGCCTTCTCGTTGAAGTCGAGGAAGCCAATCATCTGGGCCAGTTGATCCTGCTGGCGGCGGGACTGCCACTCGTCACAGGCCCACTCCCAGGCGATCAGGAAGCCCTGACTGCAGAAATAGGAGATGGCGATCAACATGCCGACCCCAAGCCAGGCCGCATGAGCCGTGGCCCACTGGCTCACGGCGCCTTTCATCAATCCGGCCGGAAACAGCAGGATGATGCTGCAGCAGAGCAGCAGCCAGACCATCAGCCAGTTGAGGCGATTAAGCTGGTAAAAATGTTGGATCCACCGTTTCATCGTTCACCCTTCCCAAGTCAATGTGGACAGTAGCCAACTCGTAGCAATCGCTGTGCCAGCACAAGGATCCTCGTAAAAAGATCAGGATCCCGGACGGGAGAGTCGAGGGGTTGTCACATCCTTTTACAACTTGTCGCGCGGATCATCCCCTGTTGGCCTTGCGCCTCACCGAGCCACTTGGTAAAAAGCCCGCACTGTCACTGGGGAGTAGCAACCCGCCCGAAATCCGGGCAGGGCCCATGTCAACACTCTTGGATCCACAGATCCATGGCATGGGCGGCGATAGCACCTATCGTCCTGCAAGACCTTTGGCCTCGATATGCACGCCAGCCGGGCGAGCCGTATCGGGTCCATCGGTTGTTCTGCTCGCCTGGCGGTTACTCATCATGCTGATCACCCTGCTGTTATTTCTGATCTCTGCCGTCACCATCTATCTGGCCTGCGAATACTTCGTCAACGGCATCGAATGGACCGGCCATCATTTCAAACTGTCCCAAAGCGCCACCGGTTCTCTGCTGGCTGCCCTCGGCACGGCCCTGCCCGAATGCATCGTCACCCTGACCGCGCTGCTGATGGGGGATGCCCCCGCCCAGCAGCAGATAGGCATAGGTGCGGCCCTCGGCGGCCCGCTGGTGCTGGCTACCATAGGCTATGCTGCCGTCGGCGTGACCCTGCTGCTGTGCATGAGCCGGGAGCACAGAGCCATCAATGGCGAGGTGCAGCGCGAGATAGGCCGCGATCAGGCCTGGTTTGCCGGCATCTTCCTGTTGGCCGTGCTGCTTGGCATGGTGGCCTTCACCGGTAAAACCTGGCTGGCCCCCCTGTTCGTGTTGATGTACCTCCTCTATGTGCGACGTGAGCTGAAACAGACCGACAGCCACGATGCGGAATTGCCCTCCCCCCTCATGCTGGATCCGCACGCCAGGATCCCGGCGCTCGGCAAGGTGCTGCTGCAAACCCTGGTGGCGCTCGGCGTGGTGGCGCTGGCGGCCCAGCTGTTCGTTCACCAGCTGGAGAACATGGGCGAGCTGTTCGGCCTCTCGCCGGTAGTGGCCGCCCTGTTGCTGAGCCCGGTGGCCACCGAAATGCCCGAGCTGATGAACGTGCTCATCTGGGTGCGGCAGGGCAAACACCGGCTGGCACTGGCCAATATCTCCGGCGCCATGATGATCCAGGGCACCATTCCCAAGGCGTTCTGCCTGCTGTTCACTCCCTGGCTGCTGGACAGCACCATGATGGCCTCCTCGCTGGTGACGCTGCTGGCGGTCACGCTGCTGTGGTGGGGGTTCAGTCGGGAGCGGATGACGGCGGGCAGGCTCGCCCTGGTGGGACTGGTTTACCTGGGTTTCTGCGGCTGGCTGATGATGAGCTGAGGGCCGGCCTCTGCCTCTGGCGCAACAAGAAAGGGCAGGATCCTATCCTGCCCTTCATCTCACGGGGTAGTGTCAATCAGACCGATCCGAGGTCTTAGAACTGCTGGAACCAGCGCTGGATCTGGGCCGGATCCTTGCTCTGGGTCAGGGCGAGCATCAGCAGCACCCGCGCCTTCTGCGGGTTGAGGGTCTCGGCGGCGACGAAGCCGTACTTGGCGTCATCGATCTCGGCATCCAGGGTGGTGGAACCGGTCGGCACGCGGGCGGAACGCACCACGCGAATGCCGTCCTTGCTCGCCTTGGCCAGGGTGTCGAACAGGGTGTGGTAGAGGTTGCCGTTGCCCACCCCGGCGCTGACGATGCCGTCGAACTTGGCATCCACCAGGGCCTTGGCCGGCAGATCCGAGGCGTTGGCGTAGCTGTAGACGATGCCGACCTGGGGCAACTTGTCGAGCTTGCTCACATCGAACGGGGTCTTGCTGGTGTGCTGGCGGGCCGGGCTGCGCTGGTAGTCGATCTTGCCGTTGTGGATGTAGCCGAGCGGGCCGAAGTTGGGGGAGGCGAAGGTCTGCACTCCTGTGGTGTTGGTCTTGGTGACGTCGCGGGCATCCAGCACGGTGTCGTTCATCGCCACCATGACGCCACGTCCCTTTGAGGCGGGGTCGGAGGCAGTCACCACGGCGTTGTAGAGGTTCATGGGGCCGTCGGCGCTCATGGCGGTGGAGGGGCGCATGGCGCCCACCAGCACCACCGGCTTGTCGCTCTTGACGGTCAGATTGAGGAAGTAGGCGGTCTCCTCCATGGTGTCGGTGCCGTGGGTGATGACGATGCCGTCCACGTCATCCCTGGCCAGCAGCGCGTTGACCCGCTTGGCGAGCGTGAGCCACACCTCGTCGTTCATGTCCTGGGAGCCGATCTTGACCACCTGCTCACCCTGCACGTCGGCCACGTTTTTCATCTCGGGCACGGCGGCGATCAGCGTCTCGATGGCCACCTTGCCGGCCTCGTAGTTGGACTGTGTGGCAGACTGGCCCGCCCCGGCGATGGTGCCGCCGGTGGCCAGAATGTGCACGCTGGGCAGCGCCATGGCCATGGGGGAGAGGGTCAGGCCGAGTACGGCGGCGATCAGGGTCTTGCGAATGGGAAGGGTCATGCTGCAATCCTTTTGGATGAGGGAATTGCAGCATTTTTATTCTTTTTAAACGGGATTTAAGTGATCACTCTCACCAATAAAAAGAAGTAAACAGAATATTAGTCTGATTTATACCAATTAAGTGATAATTCACTCTACCTGAAAGCCTCTCGCCTCGATCAGGGCGATCAACTCGGCTTTGCTCAGCTCGCTCTCGATGACGGCCTGGCGGCTGGCAAAGTCGACCGTGGCGGTGCGGACTGCTGGCTGGGCCAGCAAGGCCTTTTGCAGGCTGGCAGCGCAGCCGCCGCAAGACATGCCGGTAACGGTGAGTTCGATGGTCATGGGCTCTCTCCTCTGTCGATGTGCAATCAGCCTAAAGCTGCCGCCTCCGGCAAGGTCAAGGGCGAATGCCGATCCCGTCAACCCCGGGTCGTGCATCATGGCGGCGCCCCATCACCCCATCAGTCCCAGGTAGTTCATCAGGGCGGCCCCCAGGCTGGTAGTGACGAGCGAGCCCAGGGTGGTGGTGGCGATGATGTTGGCCGCCAGGGCGCTGTCACCCCCCATGGCGCGGGTCATCACATAGCTGGCGGCGGCGGTGGGGGTAGAGCTGATGAGAAACAGGATGCCGAGGGCCTGCGGGCTGAAGCCGAGCGCCCAGGCCCCCAGCACCAGCAGCACGGGGATGCAGCACAGCCGGTTGACCGTGGCCCAGCCGGTCAGCATGGCGCCGCCGCGCAGGGCCTTGAGGTTGAGGCTGGCGCCGGTGCAGAGCAGGGCCAGCGGCAGGGTCATGTTGGCGAAATAGTTGCCCGTGGTGATGACCAGCTGGGGCAGTTCGATGCCGAGCAGACCGAAGGGCAGGGCCGCCAGAATGGCGATGATGAGGGGGTTTTTGACGATCCCCTTGAGTATGGGTGTGAGCCCCTTTCCGCCCCCCAGGCTGCGGGTCAGGGTGATCACCGCGAGCACGTTGTAGAGCACAGTGATGGAGCCCACCAGCAGGGCGGCGGCCCCTATCCCCTCCGGGCCGTAGGCGTTTTGCACATAGGCCAGCCCCATGATCCCCATGTTGCCGCGAAAGCTGCCCTGCACGAAGATGCCTCGCAATTTCTGCTCGCTGATGAAACGGGCCGCCAGTACCTCCAGCACCAGGAAACCGGCGAGGGTGCCGAGCAGGCCGTAGAGGATGAGCCAGGGGCTCGGCATGGTGGAAAAATCGGTGCGCACCATGCTCAGGAACAAGAGAGCTGGCAGGGTGACCTGGAACACCAGACGGGAGGCGGACTCGACGAAGCTGTCGGGCAAGAGACCCAGCCGCTTGAGCCAGATGCCGAGTACCAGCACCAGACAGATGGGGCCCGTGATGGAGAGAGAGAAGTGCAGACTTGCCAACAGATCCATGATGCGCGTCCTGTGCAACGGCGAAGAAAGTCGCCTGGGAAAGGGCATTCTAACGCCATGGGCTTGTATTCACAGGAGTTAATCACAACAATGTCTGCATCCCGATTGTCGCCCTCCCCTGTCACGGATCCCCCATGGAAAAGAAACTGACCATCCTCGATATCGCTCGCCTCAGCGGGGTCGGCAAGTCGACCGTCTCCCGGGTGCTCAATCAGGATCCCAAGGTCAATGCCCAGACCAGGGCCAGGGTCGAATCGGTGATCGCCCAGCACGGTTTCGTCCCGAGCAAATCGGCGCGGGCCATGCGCAGCCAGAGCCAGCAGGTGGTCGGCATCGTGGTGTCGCGCCTCGACTCCAGCTCCGAGAACCAGGCGGTGCGCGGCATGCTGGAGACCCTCTACCAGCGTGGCTACGACGCCGTGCTGATGGAGAGCAAGTTCTCCCCCGCCAAGGTGAGCGAGCACCTGGCGGTGCTGGAGCGGCGCGGGGTGGACGGCATCATCCTGTTTGCCTTCAACGATCTGGACTATGCCGCCATGGCGCCGCTCAGGGAGAAACTGGTGCTGATGGCCCGCGAGCGCCCCGGCTTCTCGTCGGTCTGCTTCGACGATGACGGGGCGGTGCGCGCCGTGCTCGCCCACCTCGGGGAGCGTGGCCTGACCGAGGTCGCCTATCTCGGGGTGGAACGCAGCGATCTCACCACGGGGCTGCGTCGGCATCAGGCTTACCTCGACTACTGTCGGGAACAGGGGCGCACACCCCGCAGCGCCCTCGGGGATCTCGGTCTGCAAAGCGGCTATCGGCTCGCGGCCGAGCTGCTCACCCCCACCACCCAGGCCATGGTCTGTGCCAGCGACACCCTGGCCATCGGCGCCGCCAAATACCTGCAGGAGCAGGGTCGCACCGACATCCTGGTGAGCGGCCTTGGCAGCAATCCCATGCTGACTTTCCTCTTTGCCAACACCCTCAGCCTGGATTTCGGCTACAAGGACGCCGGCATCCTGGCCGCCAGACAGCTGCTCGACCAGATTGAAGAGGGGCAGCCCCCCAGAGCTACCATCGCCCCCTGTCAGCCCCTGTAGTCTATCTTTTCCTCCATTCCCGGCGTTTTGCGCTTTTTGTGACCAGTGCCACGAATTGGGAACGTTCCCATTGCCGATACCAGCCACTGGCTTCATGCTGATTGGGAACGATACCAATAAACGGGCGGTCCTTGGCCAGCCGGTAAAGACACGACCATTATTCATGGAGTCACAGAGGGAAGGCTCATGTCAAAAGTCAACACACAGCATCTGGCGCAGCTGATCGAGCGGATCGGCGGCAAAGAGAACATCACCACTGTCAGCCACTGCCTTACCCGGCTCAGGTTCGTGCTGGCCGATCCGGCCAAGGCCGACCCCAAGGCCATCGAGACCATCCCTTCGGTGAAGGGAAGCTTCACCCAGGGCGGCCAGTTCCAGGTGGTGATCGGCAACGAGGTGGATCAGTGGTACAAGGCGCTCACCCAGGAGATCGGCGTGAGCGGTGGCAGCAAGGAGGCCGCCAAGCAGGCCGCCCGCCACAACATGAACCCGTTGGAGCGCGGCATCTCCCACCTGGCGGAGATCTTCGTCCCCCTGCTGCCCGCCATCATCACCGGTGGTCTGATCCTGGGCTTTCGCAACGTCATCGGCGATATCAAGATGTTCGACGACGGCACCCACACCCTCACCGAGATCAGCCAGTTCTGGGCCCAGGTGCACGCCTTCCTCTGGCTGCTGGGTGAAGCCATCTTCCACTTCCTGCCGGTGGGTGTCTGCTGGTCTGCGGTGAAGAAGATGGGCGGCTCCGAGATCCTCGGCATCGTGCTGGGTATCACGCTGGTGTCGCCGCAACTGATGAACGCCTATGGCATCGGCCAGCAGACCCCGGAAGTGTGGGACTTCGGCCTCTTCGTCATCCAGAAGGTGGGGTATCAGGCCCAGGTCATTCCGGCCCTGCTGGCGGGTGTCTTCCTCGCATGGGTGGAGACCAGCCTCAAGCGCATCATCCCGGCCTATCTCTACCTGGTGATTGTGCCCTTCATCTCCCTGCTGCTGGCGGTGATCGTGGCCCACGCCCTGATCGGTCCGTTCGGCCGCTGGATTGGTGACGGCGTCGGCTTTGCCGCCAAGGCGGCCATGACGGGTTCGTTTGCCCCCATCGGCGCAGCCCTGTTCGGCTTCCTCTATGCGCCCCTGGTCATCACCGGCATCCACCACACCACCAACGCGGTGGACCTGCAACTGATGCAGAGCATGGGCGGCACCCCCATCTGGCCGCTGATCGCCCTCTCCAACATCGCCCAGGCGTCTGCGGTCGTCGGCATCATCCTGATCAGCCGCAAGGAGAACGAGCGGGAGATCTCGGTCCCGGCCGCCATCTCCGCCTATCTCGGGGTGACCGAGCCGGCCATGTACGGCATCAACCTCAAGTACAAGTTCCCCATGTTGTGCGCCATGGTGGGCTCAAGCTGTGCGGCTCTCATCTGCGGCTTCGCCGGTGTGATGGCCAACGGCATCGGGGTGGGCGGCCTGCCGGGCATCCTCTCCATCCAGCCGCAATACTGGGGCATCTACGCCATCGCCATGCTGGTGGCCATCGTGGTCCCCGCCCTGCTGACCCTGCTGGTCTACAAGCGCCAGCAGGCTGCCGGCAAGCTGGATCTGGCCACGGCCTGATCCACACAACCTTGGCGGAGCCCTGGCTCCGCCCTTTATCGTTGCCCTGTTCCAACTAATCCGGTTTCAACCAATGAGCGAACCAACCATGACACAGACACCCTGGTGGCAAAGCGCCGTGATTTACCAGATCTACCCCAAAAGCTTTCAGGATTCCGGCGCCCGTGGCACCGGTGATCTAAAGGGGATCATGGCCCGCCTCGACTACCTCAAGACCCTCGGCGTCGATGCCCTCTGGCTGACCCCGGTCTATGTCTCCCCCCAGGTGGACAACGGCTACGACATCGCCGACTACCTGAATATTGATCCGGCCTACGGCACCATGAGCGATTTCGAAGCGCTCCTGGCCGCCGCCCATGCGCGCGGCATCCGCATCGTGATGGACATAGTGGTGAATCACACCTCCACCGAGCACGCCTGGTTCAAGTCGGCGCTGGGGGACAAGCACAGCCCCTATCGCGACTACTACATCTGGAAAGATCCGGTGGACGGCGGCGTGCCGAACAACTGGCAATCCAAGTTTGGCGGCAGCGCCTGGGAGCTGGACCCGGCCACCGGCCAGTACTACCTGCACCTCTTTGCCCGCGAGCAGGCGGATCTCAACTGGGAGAACCCGGCCGTGCGCGCCGAGGTGAAGAAGATCATCCATTTCTGGGCGAAGAAAGGGGTCGACGGTTTCCGCCTCGACGTCATCAACCTCATCTCCAAGGATCAGGCATTCCCTGACGACGAGGTGGGGGATGGCCGCCGCTTCTACACCGACGGGCCGCGCATCCACGAATTTTTGCAGGATGTGAGCCGCGACGTCTTCGCCCCCGTGGGGGCCATGACGGTGGGCGAGATGTCTTCCACCAGCCTGGAGCACTGCCAGCGCTATGGCGCGCTGGATGGTTCCGAGCTCTCCATGGTGTTCAACTTCCATCACCTCAAGGTGGATTACCCGGGCGGCGACAAGTGGACCAAGGCACCGTTCGATTTCCTCGAACTCAAGCGCATCTTCAACCACTGGCAGTGCGGCATGCACGGCAAGGGGTGGTCGGCGCTCTTCTGGTGCAACCATGATCAGCCGCGCATCGTCTCCCGTTTCGGCGATGAGGGCGAGCATAGGGTGGTCGCCGCCAAGATGCTGGCCAGCACGCTGCACGGCCTGCAAGGCACCCCCTACATCTATCAGGGGGAGGAAATCGGCATGACCAACCCCGGCTATCAGCACATCGACGACTATCAGGATGTGGAGAGCCGCAACATCTTCGCCATCAAGCAGGCGGAAGGGATGAGCGAGGCCGAGATCCTCGCCATTCTCGGCGCCAAGTCCCGGGACAACTCGCGCACCCCGATGCAGTGGAGTGCGGCCCCCAAGGCGGGCTTCACCGCCGGCACCCCCTGGCTCAAGCCCGCCGCCAACTATTCCGAGATCAATGCCGAGGCGGCGCTCGCCGACCAGCACTCGGTGTTCTGGCACTATCGGGATCTCATCGCCCTTCGCAAGGCGCACCCCATCTTCACTCAGGGGGATTATCAGGAGCTGCTGACCGGGCACCCGCAGATCTGGGCCTATGTCCGCCGCGCCAACGGTCAGACCCTGCTGGTGGTGAGCAACTTCTATGGCAAGCCGGCGGCCTTCGAGCTGCCGGCCGAGCTGGCCGGTGGCAAGGGGCAGCTGCTGCTTGGCAACTACCCGGATAGCCCGGCCCGCCCGCAATCCTGCAAGCTGCGCCCTTACGAATCCCTGATCTGGCTGATGGAGCAATGATGACTGACGCAACAACAGTGCAGCGGCCCGCCGTGCGTGGCCCCGAGTGGCAGAAGATGGTGGCGGGAGCGCCCTATGATGCAGGGGACCCCGAACTGCGGGCTGCGCGGGAGCAGTGCCGCGCCCTGCTGGGAGAACTGAACCGAGAGCGAACCGATGCCCCTGGCTGGGATGAGCGCCTCACCCGCCTGCTGGGTGGCCGCGCAGAACGCTGTTTCATCACGCCCCCCTTCTTCTGCGACTATGGCACCAACATCTTTGTCGGCGAGAATTTCTACGCCAATTTCAACTGCACCATCCTGGATGTGTGCGAGGTACACATAGGCGACAACGTGCTGCTGGCCCCCGGAGTGCAGATCTACACCGCTACCCACCCGGTGGCGGTAGCGCCTCGCATCAAGGGGGTGGAGCTCGGCAAGCCGGTGCGCATCGGCAACAACGTCTGGATTGGGGGCAGCGTCGTCATCTGCCCGGGCGTCACCATAGGGGACAACAGCGTCATCGGGGCGGGGTCAGTTGTCACCAGAGACATTCCGGCAGGCGTGGTGGCGGTCGGCAATCCCTGCCGGGTCTTGCGCCCCATGACGGCAGAGGAGCTGGCGCCCGGAGAACCTGGCTGACACAGAAGGGGCAGGCCGTACCTGCCCCTGTTCGTTTCCCTGACGGCGCTCCCGCAATGCCGGCAAGGCTTCGGCGCAACCCCCTCTTTACCCGGGCAGCAAGGCGCCGCAACGCTTGTGCTGTCCCATGACCACCAGAGTCTTGAAACTGCGCACCTGGTCCCTGGCATGGAGCACCCGACGGGTGAACTGCTCGTAACTTTGCATGTCCCTAGCGGCCACTTGCAGCACGAAGTCCTGCTCCCCCGTCACATACCAGAGATCCATCACCTCGGGTTCCCGCTGCAGGCTGGCGATCATCTCATCGACGATGCGGCCATGATCCCGCTCCAGGGTCACCAGCACCAGCATGGTGATGGGCCAACCCATGGTGGACGGTGCCACCAGCGCCACTTCCCGCTCGATGAGACCGGACTCCCGCAAGGCGCGGACGCGGCGGTAGCAAGCTGGGGCGGAAAGACCGACCCTGTGGGCCAGCTCCGGCGTGGGCAGACGGGCATCCTGTTGCAGCTCGGCGAGGATGAGCAGATCAAATTTGTCGGTCATGGGGTTCATTAGATAAAAATTATCGCACAAGGCCAGTATTAGACCGGTTTTACCCAAGTCTCCAGATATATTTTACTGCCCATCGTCCTGCCCGGTATGAACACCATGCAACTCAATCCCAATGCCCTCTCCTCTCTTCTGGCCGTCTTGCTCGCCATGTTGTCGATCACCCTCGGCGCCTCCCTGGCCAAATCCCTGTTTCCCCTGCTCGGAGCCGCAGGCACGACCCTGTTCCGGCTGGGGTGCGCCGCCCTCCTTCTCTCCCTGGTGTTTCGCATCTGGCGTGTCCCCCTCGACCGACGCACCCTGCTGGGCGCCATCCCCTACGGCCTGTCGCTTGGGGCCATGAACCTGCTCTTCTATCTGGCCATCGCACGCATTCCCCTCGGCGTGGCGCTGGCCATCGAGTTCATCGGCCCGCTGACGGTGGCCCTGCTCTCCTCACGCCACCGGGCAGACTTCATCTGGCTGATACTGGCCATCGCCGGGCTGCTGCTGCTTTTGCCCCTGCGGGCAACACAGCAGGCCATCGATCCCCTGGGTGCCGCACTGGCTCTCGGGGCTGGCCTCTTCTGGGGGCTCTATATGCTCACCGGAAAGCGGGCAGGAGCCTTGCTGGGCGCACAGGCTCCGGCGCTGGGCATGTGGGTGGGCACCCTGCTGGTATTGCCCTTCGGGCTGGAGGGTGCGATCGAGGCGTCATTCACCGTCCCCGTGATCCTCACCATCATCGGGGTGGGGCTGCTCTCGAGCGCCATCCCCTACTCTCTCGAGATGTTTGCCCTGCGCCGCCTTCCCCTCAAGAGCTACGGCATTCTCACCAGCGGTGAACCGGCCATGGGAGCCTTGATGGGACTGGTATGGCTGGGCGAACAATTGCCCCCGTCCCAATGGCTCGGGATAACCGCCATCATCGCCGCCTCCATGGGCACCACCTGGCAGGCGGGTCGTCGACAAGCCGGCTCCGCCTGAACCAAAAAAAATCGGGGCCGGCGATGACCGGCCCCGGGGATGGCACGAGCGCGTCAGGACGAGTAGTCGTAACAGCGTTTGAGCTCGCCGAAGTCATAGAAGAAGCTGCCCACCGCAATGGGGGCGCAACCTGCCTTGAAAGCGAGCTCCTTCTCGTTGTAAAGCATCTTCACCAGCACCCGGCCGGCCTCGTTGCGGTAGACATCCCACTGGATGTTGGCCGCATAGGGAGAGACCCAGCCGCCACGCCATTCGTTGTTTTCCTGGCTCATCAGCACGCCGGGCTGGGCGCTCTGGCGGCTCCCTTCCAGCTTCATCAGGGCCGCCAGCGGGATCAGGGTCTCCGCATGGGCGAAGCGCAGCTTGGCGACATGCTCACCCGCCTCTTCCACCACCTGGGTCTGAACCTCGTTGAAGAGGCCGTCAAGCAGGGGCTGGGCCACGGCGTAGGTGACGCTCTGGCTGGCAAGACTCGGCCCCTTCTCGTAGAAGTCCTCGGCATCGGAAAGGTAGGAGAACCAGGCAGACTCCTCTGGCGTGATGAACTGCTCGAGATCCCAGGACCCGCCTTGTGCCTGCGCCTCCCGGATCATCCCCGGGCCGATGATGAAGAGGTTGTAGAGCATGAGGGCGGCGTCCACCTCGTCGCGCACATGGGTCTTGCCGCCGTCTTCCGGATTCACCGCCACGTAATCCACCCCGGCGGCCAGCTCGTCGACGAAGGCCTTGCTGTAGAGACGCTCGAGCATCTCGCGGGCCATCACCCGGGTCCTGGGCAGGGCCTTGAGCGCATCGAGGGCCTCGGTCAGCTCGGGAGCGGAAGCCACCCCGTTGTCTTCGTCCCCGACAAAGGCCTGATAGGCCTGGAAGGTGGGCAGATACCGGGTGTACTCCCCCTGCGGCTCGGTCTTGTGGAAGTAGAGCTCGAACTTGTTGCGCAGCCCCTTGTCGATCTCGGAAGGGTTCTCCTGGCTTACGTAACAGTCGGGGCTGTCGGTCACCAGAGAGACCCGTTTGGCCAGGCTCTGCATGAAGAAGTAGGCGCTTTCGTTGGCGCGATCCTTGCCCGATGTCTCGACCTTGAGGCAGAGGGGAGTCGATTCAGCGGTCAGCAGGGTGGGCAGCCGTTCGGCGAGCCGGGTCGCCAGGTTGACGTGCTCCTCCTTACCGAGCGCACTCAGCAGGCCATAGCCGAGGGTCTGGTTGGCAGCCGTGACGGCGTCCACCTTGGCGCCGAGCCGTTGGCCCAGCTCGGTCAAGGCCCCCTGCCTCGCGGCCTCCTCCCACACCAGCTTGGTCAGCACATCGTATTTGGGGCTCGACAGCGAGCGGGAGCCGTGGCGTGCGACCAGCTCGGTGAAGACGGGACTAAAGCCTTCAGGGGCAACCTCATAGCTGTTCATTGCCTGACGGGCGGCATAGACCGCCTTGGTGCTGTATTGATAGTCGCCGACGGCGGGCGAGGAGGAGTCGTTGCCCGAATTGCAGCCGCTCAGCAGGGTGGCCGCCACGCAGGCGGCAAGGGAAGAGACGCGAAACATAGTCATCCTTGAACCAGTGTGAAAATGAAGCCGCACAGTACGCACCGGATGTGACAATCCGGTGTCAGGTCTGGGACATGCACCTCTCTCCTGAAGGGTGAACACCCTCCAACCGGCCTGCTTCCTCCCCACAAAACATCATTCATATTTTTTGAACGTGTAGGCCAGTTTATCTCGCTAACAATGGCCGGGTGAGGCGCTTAATATTCACACATCGCTTAGGTAGGAGCGCCAAGCCGCAAAACAACTGGTCGTTCATGGCCGTCCCCCATCCATATGGGCGACAAACATCCGTGACAAAACAACACACCATTTGAATGACCTCTTGCAAGGATGCATTGATGCAGGCCTGTCAGGCCTTGCCAATGACATAAAAACCAAGAGAGTGAATGAACATGAAAAACGTGATCAAGATGCTGGCCGTTGCAGGCCTGATGAGCGCCGGTGTTGCCCAGGCTTCCGTCCCCGCCGACTTCAACGCCACCCCGGGTGTGCTGTTCGTGAACTGGCATGCCAGCGCCGCCATGGCCGGCAAGGCCAACCCCATGCTGGAGGTGCGCGATGAATCCGGTGATCTGGTAGCCTCCGTCCACGCCAACCTGATGGGTACCCAGCAGGTACAGATCCCGAGCCGCGCCCAGGGCAACCTGACCGTCAGCCTCGGCGATCAGAGCAGCGATTACCGCATCCCGTTCGGCATCGGCAGCGGCAATCCCCGCTGATCAACGCAGACGACGTCCCTCCCGGGTCTGGCAAAGACACGCCGACCAGGCGAGAGATCAACGACAAGGGCGCCATCAAGGCGCCCTTGTCGTCGTTGCCGTCGGCACGCACGGCTACTGGGTGAAGACGGGACCGAAGCCGGATCCCCACAGGATGGCCGTGGCAGCCAGCACGCAGACCAGCAGCACCAGGCCGACCGTCACCACTGAGCTGGCGTAGATGAATCCCTGCTCCTTGGTGATGTGCATCAGGATGGGCACGCCGATATAGAGCAGGTAGACGGAATAGGTCAGCCCGACCAAACCGATGAGCATCACGAACCAGAGATGCGGGAAGAAAGCGGAGAAGCCCACCATGAAGAGCGGCGTGGAGGTGTAGGCCGCCAGCTCCAACGAGGTCGTGTAGCTGGGATCCGAGCCGAAGGTATGCCCCATCCAGTGCACCAGATAGGAGAGTGCCAGCACGCCGATGATAAGGGTCACGTACATGGCGACCGACAGCTTGAATGCGCTGTTGGCGGTCAGGGTGATGGGATCGCCGACCCCGATGCTCCAGCCGATGTGAACGGCGGAATAGTAGGCGCAGATGGGAGGGATAAGGGCCACGAGCAGGATGTGGGTCAGACTGTTTCTGAAGCTGTCGTGCCGCTCGTCTATGGTATGCCATTCGGTGTGGGGATGGGCATACAATCCCCATAAGTGATTCAATATCATAGCGTTATTCCTTCTCTACATCGGTGGTTGGCGGATCGATACCGGGCTTTCTCCTCTGATTGCGTCATGTCCGGGCGCTGGTGGCGCCTTCGCTTGTCATGGCATGCGATGACTTTAAATAAAGTCGCTCCACCGCCGCTGCGTCAAGCAAGGTCGCCGGGACAGCCGGGAGGGATGGGAAGACAGCAGGAGGGCACCGGAGGCGGGCACTGATGGCACCCGCCGTCGGCGTTCCCGTCAATACTGCTTGGTTTTAGAGGCAAAACCCGCGAGGAAGAGACCGGTCAGGAACATGCCGCAGAAGGCTTCGATGGCCGACAGCAGTTGCAGCGGCGAGGAGGTCTGGGAGATGTCCCCATAACCCAGGGTCACGAAGGTGACGATGCTGAAATAGAGGGAGCGCCCCAGATGGCCGTGGGTTGCAGACTCCGGTGCCAGGAAATAGGTCAGGGTCGCCAGCAGGATCACCCCCATCGACATCAGCAGGCTTCTGATGGGACGCTCCCCAAACCCCCAGGTGATGAAGCTGATGAACTTACCCGCGCACTTGAGATAGCACAACAGGGAGAGCCAGCACTTCGTCATCGGACCGCTGCGCAACCAGCGCTCCCGGAACAGCTCCCGCGGGCTCGCCAGGGACTTCATCTCGTGCAGCTTCTCCTTGTAGTAGCACTCGCCGGCGTCGACGGTGTCACCCACGCTGGAGAAGAGACGCTTGGCATTGCGATAGAGTTTGCTCGCCTCGTTGTGGTCGATCCGCCCATTGTCGTTGTAGACCACCTCCACCTTGTCCAGGTTGGTGTGCTCCATGGTGGCATCGAAGTTCTTGGCGCTGACGCTGAAGTTTTTCAGCACCGCTCGGGAGGAGTGGAAGCGGATCTCCTCGCACTCTATGGTGAAGTCCTGAAAGACCCCGTCCTCCAGCGCCAGCTCCCGCTTCTTGGCCCAGGCCCTGTGGTCCCACAGCAGGGAGTCGAACAGATCGAGCCCGATCACCCCGCCATTGACCCTGACCCCCTTGGCCGAGCAGTGCCACAGATAAACCTTGGAGTTGTTGACGGCCCCATCGAGAGAGAGCTCGTCGAGACAGGTAAAATCGAGCAACCGCCCGGAGATGATGGGGCTTTTGAGGGTAACACCGCCGATGTTGAGCAGACGATGCTTGCCCAGCACCTGGGCCTCCCCCTTGTTGTTCTCCGAGACCGAAAGCAGGCTTTGCACCCGTTTCACCTCGTCATTGCCATGTTTTCCCGCCAGCCACATGCTGTAAGGCTCGAAACGGGTCTCCGAGCGGATGAGGCCGCTCTTGCGCAGGGATTCCAGTGCACTCGAGGCGCTCTCATACAGGCGGACCTTGTCGTCGCTCATGTAGACACAAAGGCTCAGCACGCAGCGGGAGCTGATGAAGCGGGCGATGCCGATCTGGAAGATCACGCTTTTTTCTATCTTCTGCTCCGCCATCCAGTCGTCGAAATGGGGCAGCGACGCCACCAGCAGCGCCCAGATACGGGGATAATCGTTCTCACGCCGCCACTCGTTGAATTGCTCGGGGGAAAGCTGCCAAAGCTCTGTTGCATTCATGCATGACCTCACTCAAGAAACCGATCCCGTTTTGCCGGGCCGGGGTGACGGCAGGCGTCGATCACGACAGGGTGATCCGGCGGGCGCAGCATAGGGACTCACCACGCCATCATACTCGGCAGACGGGCCAAGTCACTGGGAGGAAAGATTCAAGAGGAGCGCTGCGACAGCTTTGTCACCGGACGGGACGCTTTTCGAACAGCGGGAAGCGGGACATGGAAAAACGGGAAAAGAAAAAGCCCAGCATTGCTGCTGGGCTTTTTAATTGGCTCCTCCTGCTGGGCTCGAACCAGCGACCTGCGGATTAACAGTCCGTCGCTCTACCGACTGAGCTAAGGAGGAATTATTCGTGGTGCCCAGAGACGGAATCGAACCGCCGACACGGGGATTTTCAATCCCCTGCTCTACCGACTGAGCTATCTGGGCAAATGGTGCCGGCTACCGGAATCGAACTGGTGACCTACTGATTACAAGTCAGTTGCTCTACCTACTGAGCTAAGCCGGCACACTTCAAACCATTGTGCATGAACACGTTTTTATTTCATGGCACCAAAATATGGTGCCCAGAGACGGAATCGAACCGCCGACACGGGGATTTTCAATCCCCTGCTCTACCGACTGAGCTATCTGGGCGTGGGCGCTATTAAACGGATTTTAGGGCAGGTGGTCAACGGGAAATTTCACTTTTCGTCTCGTTCGTCTCTTTTTTGCGCAGCATCATCCATTTTCATCACTTCTGCTGGTGGGACCGCTCCCCGGCGCCCCCAGAGGCGGGACTCCTCCCCCTTGAGCAGGCGGGTAATATTCTCGTGATGACGGATCAGGATGAGACAGGAGAGCAGGGAGACCGGCAACGTGTATTCCGGTTTGAGCAGATAGGTAAAGAGCGGAGTCAGCAACACGGTCACGATGGACGCCAGTGACGAATAGCCGCTCACCAGCAGCACCAGCAGCCAGGTGGTGATGACGGCGCCCCCCATGGCAAAGCCGATGGGCAGCATGGTACCGAGGGCGGTGGCGACGCCCTTGCCGCCACGGAAGTGGAAGAAGAGGGGGTACATGTGGCCCAGACAGGCGGCCACCCCGATAAAGCCGAGGTAGACGGGCTTGATCTGCAGATACCAGGCGAGGTAGACGGGGGCCATCCCCTTGAGCACGTCGAGAAGCAGTACGATCAGCGCCGCCATCCGGCCGCCGAGGCGCAACACATTGGTCGCCCCCGGGTTGTGGGAACCATGGTCACGGGGATCCGGCAGACCCGTGATGCGGGAAACCAGCACGGCACTGGACAGCGAGCCGCCCAGATAGGCCAGAATAATCATCAAAATCGTCAGGGCCGTCATCTTGGTCGTTTTTACCACGATATGAATGGGGTATGATGCGGGCCACATTCCCAGGCCCGGGCTTGCCCGAAAGCGTGTCGCCCAAACCGGCCGCCAGCGGCAATCTGCTTGCCGGGCCTGCATCCCTGCGCTGTTTTCACAGCCCATCAAGAGTAAAGAAGAAGTACTGTCATGGACAAGGTGTTTATTCGCGGACTCGAGGTTTTGACCACCATAGGGGTATATGAGTGGGAGAAGGGCATTCGCCAGAAGCTCTGTTTCGACCTCGAGATGGGGTTTGACAATCGCCCAGCCGCCGCAACCGACGATATCAATCTGGCGCTGGATTACGCCACCCTCTCTCGCAAGATCTGTGATCACGCCCAGGGCAAGATAGTGGAGCTGGTCGAGACCATGGCCGAGCAGGTCGCCGCCCTGGTGCTGGAAGACGAGCGGGTACAGTGGGTCAAGGTGACCCTGACCAAACCGGGTGCCGTGCCCAATGCGGCAGGCGTCGGGGTCGAGATCTTGCGCCATCGCACGCCGGCTGCGAGCGCCAACTGATGACCCGCATCTATATCAGTCTGGGATCCAACATCGAACGGGAACGCCATATCCGCGCCGGCCTCGATGCCCTGCACGCCGAATTCGGCGAGTTGCAGGTCTCCCGGGTATTCGAGAGCGAGGCAGTGGGCTTCAACGGCCGCCCCTTCTACAACCTGGTGGTGGGTGCCGATACCGAGCTGCCCCTGGCGACCCTGTGCCAGCGGCTGCGCGCCATGGAGTTCGCTCACGGCCGCGAACCGGATGCCAAGAAGTTCGCCCCGCGCACCCTGGATCTCGATCTGCTGCTCTACGGCGAGCTGGTCTGCGAGACACCGCTGGTGCTGCCGCGCGGCGAGATCCTCACCAACGCCTTCGTGCTCTGGCCGCTGGCGGAGCTGGCTCCCACATTCCGCCATCCCATCGATGGTCGCACCATCGGTGAGCTGTGGGCAGGTTACGACAAAGCCTCCCAGCGCCTTGACCCCATTCCCTTCCACTGGAAAGCGGGCGAATTGCAGCATCACTGAACGACAAGGGCACCCTCGGGTGCCCTTGTTGATGACTCCGCTGATGATGGATAAGAAACGGTGATTGGGCCTGCGCCGGTGCAAGTGGCAGGATGACCGCCATCACAGGAGAACCCCATGCCACTCGATGCCATCCACGACTTCAACCGTCAGTTGCTCACCGACCTGCCCCACCAGCGCTTCGAGCACGAACCCATCCTCGATTACGCCACCGACGAGCGGGTCAAGGCTCGCCTCGGCTGGCAGGCCGAGTTCAGCAAGACCCTTTTCCTCAAATTCAAGGATGGTCGCTTCGCCCTGCTGCTGACCCACAGGGACGGCCGGCTCGACAGCAAGGCGGTCAAGGCGGCGCTCGGTGCCAAACCCTCCATCTGTACCGCCGACGAGATGCAGACCGAGATTGGTTGCCTGCCGGGAGCCGTCTGCCCCTTCCTGCCCCGCGCCGACATCCCCCTGCTGGTGGATCCCGTGCTCATGAATCACCACGCCTTTACCTGGACGCCGGGCCACCCCGAGCAGACTTTCCTGCTGGAGACCACCCACCTGGCCGGACTGCTGGCCCGATTACCCTGCGACGTGAGCTACCTGCCCGCCCCCTGAGCCTGGGACTCAGCGCTTTTCCCGCGCCAGCTGGGCGAAGATCAGCGCCGCCAGCATGGACATCAGGCCGATGCACAGATAGGTGAGGTGGAATCCCTCCAGCCAGCGGCCACTCTCCTCGGGCTGGCCGATGGAGAAGAGCCCCAGCAGGCTGGCGGCGATGGCCACCCCCAGGCTCATGGAGAGCTGCATCACCACCGACAGCAGACCGTTGCCGCTGCTGGCGTGCTCGCTGCTGAGATCCTGCAGGGTCAGGGTGTTCATGGCGGAAAATTGCAGGGAGTTGATGGCGCCAAAGACCGCCAGCCACACCAGCAGTACGCCGTGGGGCACCTGGTTGTCGATGAAATAGAAGCTCGCGATCATGGCCCCGAGCGCCAGGGTGTTGCCGATCAGGATGCGGCGATAACCGATGCGCGGAATGAGCTTGTTCACCAGCGTCTTGGTCAGCATGGCGCCGATCACCGTGGGGATCATGGTCATCCCCGCCTTGCTCGGGGAGAAGCCGAGCCCCAGTTGCAGGAAGAGCGGGGTGAGAAACGGCATGGCGCCGCTGCCGAGGCGGGCAAACAGATTGCCCCAGATACCGATGGCGAAGGTGGACGTCTTGAACAGCGCCAGACTGAACAGGGGCTGCTCCGCCGTGGCGGCATAGAGCCAGTAGCTCGCCATGGCGGCCAGGCCGAACAATACCGCAAACAGGGCCCAGCCGGTTGAGATGCTGTGCTCCCCCAGGCCTTGCAGGCCGACGGATACCAGCACCATGCCGACACTGAACAGCACAAACCCCTGCCAGTCAAACCTAGCGGTGTGTTGGCGAAGGTCGGGCATGAAGTGCCAGCTCGCCACGAAGCCGAGCAGGCCCACCGGCAGGTTGATGAGGAAGACCCAGTGCCAGCTCGCCACCTCCACCAGCCAGCCCCCCAGGGCCGGGCCGATGAGGGGGCCGAGCAGACCGGGGATGGTGACGAACGACATCACCCTCAGCAGCTCATGCTTGCTGTAAACCCGCAGCACCGCCAGACGCCCGATGGGCATCAGCAAGGCCCCCCCGACCCCTTGCAACACCCGGGCGATCACCAGCATGGGCAGGGTGTTGGCGATGGCACAGGCCAGGGAACCCAGGGTAAACAGCAGGATGGCGACCAGATAGACCCGGCGGGTGCCGAATCTGTCCGCCAGCCAGCCGGAGGCGGGAATGAGCAGGGCCACCGTCAGCATGTAGGCGATGATGACGGACTGCATCTGCAGCGGACTCTCGCCCAGGGCCTCGGCCATGCTGGGCAGGGCAGTGTTGAGGATGGTGCCATCCAGGGTCTGCATGAAAAAACCGACCGCCGTCAGCCAGGGCAGCCATTTGCGCTGGGCGGGCGTCACCATCGGGGAGCTGTCAGGCATGGTTCTGTCTCTCCTCATCACATAAGAAAAGACCCGCACGAGCGCGGGTCATATCAGCATATCAGGCATCCGGCTGGCCGAGCATGGCCTTGAGGTGCTCTTCCAGGCTGGGTTCGGGGGCCTTGAGGGTTGAGAGGAACAACTGTTCTATGCCTACCCTGTCCTGGCTCTTCACGATGAACACCAGCCGGGACTGGGCCTTGCCTTCGGGCCACTCCCCCAGCGCCTGCAACGGATAGAGCTGGCCGTGCACGCCGTGGATCACCACGGGCTGGCTCTCCCCTTCCAGTTGCAATATCCCCTTGAGACGCAGCAGGGCATCACCGTATTGCGCCTGCACCGCATCGATGGCGGCCAGCAGGCGGGAGGGCTTGAGCGGCTCGCCGATGCGCAGGGAGAAACTTTCGATATTGCCGTGCTCGAAGCGGGTGGGCGCGGCCGTCCCCACCTTGGCGGCAAACGGCGTCATCTTCGGCTGCATGGGCGAAGCCAGCCCCTGTTTCGGGGATTCGGTACGCAGCCAGGCCAGCAACTGGCGCACGTCGCGCCCCGCTGCCTCGTTGTAGGCGCCGAGTTTCTCCAGCACCGCAGGTGAGAGCACCCCATTGCTGACCCGCTGGATGGGGGCTGCCGGATTGAGGGCCGCCAGTTGGGCTTCCACCCGAGCAAGGGTCTCTTCATCCACCAGATCGCCCTTGCTCACCACCAGCAGATCCGCCAGCGCCACCTGTTTGACCGCCTCATATTGAGCGGCCAGCTGCTGCTCGATATGACCGGCATCCACCACGGTGACGGTGCCGTCGAAGCGGTAGCGCTGGGCGATAAAGCCCTCTTCCCTCAACGTGAACAGCACGGGGGCCGGATCGGCCAGACCAGTGGTTTCGATGATCAGCCGTTTGAAGGGTTTGATTTTGCGCTGGATGGCCTTCATGAAAAGCCCCTGCAGCGCCTCCACCAGGGAGCCCTGCACCGAGCAGCAGATGCAGCCGGAATCGAGCAGCACCACCTGCTCGTCCACCTGCTGTACCAGATGGTGATCCAGCCCCACGGAGCCGAACTCGTTGATGAGCACGGCGCACTCCCCGAGCTCGGGCTGCTTGACCCAGTGGTTGAGCAAGGTGGTCTTGCCGCTGCCGAGAAAACCGGTCAGCAGGGTCACGGGGATGCGGGTGTCTTGCATGTCTGTCATCGGGTTGCCCCCCCTCTGATCGGCAGGAGGATGAGTAAGCGAGTGTCTTGCATATCGGTCATGTCAGATCCTTACCGGTTGGCGAACAGGTCGCCGAGCCAGCGGTTTTCGAAACGGCCATGGGGGTCAAGCTCCCGCTTCAGGGCCAGGAAGTCGTGCCAGCGCGGCAACAGGGCCGGGAAGTCGTAGAGGTCCATCGCCAGGTGCTTGCCGAAATGGGGAATGCCGCCGAGGGGCACCAGCAGTTGCTGCAACTCGCGCATCTGCTCCATGGAGCCCCC
The DNA here is from genome assembly GCF_040907855.1 of Aeromonas sp. s4. Taxonomy (NCBI): domain Bacteria; kingdom Pseudomonadati; phylum Pseudomonadota; class Gammaproteobacteria; order Aeromonadales; family Aeromonadaceae; genus Aeromonas; species Aeromonas sp. s4. Next base: position 42,957 of record NZ_JBFOCP010000037.1, read on the forward strand.
GACGAAGGTCCCGTCCGCCGCCAGATAGACCAGAAAACCTATCCAGCACACCGACTTGTCATGGGCGGCACTGAGCCAGGCCACGGAGGGACCGGTACAGCGCAGAATGAAGGGGTAGTGCAGCACGCCGGGGTTCGCCTCCTGCCATGCCTGCAAGATTGCAAGGGCCTCCCCCATGCGTTCGAAGGGCACGGCCACCTCGCAGTTGATCTGGGGAGCAGGGATCCCCTTGCAGAGGATCTGGTAGACGTTGCCCACCAGATCCGAGGCGTCCTTGAAGCGGCGTACCGTCTCGAAGTGCTCGCCTGCCCTGGCCTCGTCCTTGGTGTCTCTGGCCATCTTCTGCAGGGTCGCGTCTATGGTGGCATTGAGCGCCAGGTTCATGCGCTCGTCCATGTCTCCCTCCAGCACCAGCGGCTCGCTGCCCCCGGCACGGTAGCGGGCCACCTCGTCATCGGAGGCGGGATCCACCAACCAGATGTGGCTCTCGCCGGTCCAGGCGAACCACCAGCTCTTCACGAAGGCGTGCTCCCGGTTGAGGCGCTCGTTGTGTTCCAGCAGGAAGGGGTAGTCGGTGGTGAACTTGGTGCAGCGCATGATGCGGTTGGGCACTGTGTTGAGGGTCACATCCAGCAGGATGCCGAGCATCCCCATGCCCATCACGAAGGCGCCGAAGCGCGGATCGGTGCGATCCACACGGATGATGTCGCCGCTCGCCAGCATCACGGTCAGGGCAGCCACCGCATCGCACAGGGCGGACTGGTGCAGTCCCTGCCCATGGGTGCCGGTGCTGAGCGCACCGCCCAGGGTCTGGATGCCGATGACGCCGGGGGACGCCGGCAGCATGCGATCCATGGCGATGAGGTCGGCATAGACGGTATCAAGCGGCGTCCCCGCCAGGTAGGTCACCGTATCGGCAGTCTTGTCCAGCTGGCCGCGCAGGTGGTGCAGGTCCACCAGCAGCGCCTGGCTGCCTTCGGCGTAGACACTGTGGATGGGTTCGAAAGAGAGGCCGGAGCCGATGAGCCGCAGCTTGCGCTCGGGGTATTCCCGCAGCAGTTGCTGCAGCTCGTCACGGGTCGTCGGGCGCCACACCTGATCAAGGGCGCCGAGGGGGTTGGTTCTGGACCAGTTGAACAGCACCTCCCGATTGCCAATCGCCTTGATGCTGTGAAATGCCTGGAACCTGACCGTCATACCGCGCCTCATCTGACTTCAAAATGAGCGCCAATTCTACCGAAAAGTGGCTGCCAAGGCATGAAAAACAAGACCCTACAGTCGGGGGTGGATAGGGGGAGCCCCCCTCCCCGCCTCAGCGCGTCTGCTGGGTCAATGCCAGCAACATGCCGAATCCCACCAGCAGGCCCCCGAACACCCGATCGATCCAGTGGCGTACCGCCAGCAGTCGGTCCCGCACCGCAGGGGTGGAGAAGAAGAGCGCCACCGCACCAAACCAGAGGGCGTGCGCCAGCGCGATGAAGGCGCCATAGCCGATCTGGACCGCCAGCGGCGTCTGCGGCTGCACCACCTGCATGAAGAGGCTGACGATGAAGATGGTGGTCTTGGGATTGAGCACATTGGTCAGAAATCCGGTGCGCAGCGCCCCCAGACTGGAGAGGGCAGGCTGACAGATGCTCTCTTCATCGGCAGCCGGTTTGGCCCGCAGCATCTTGATGCCGAGGAAGATGAGATAGGCGGCCCCTGCCAGCTTGATGAGGTTGAACAGCCAGAGGGATTGCTGGATCAGTAGGCCCACCCCCAGCAGGGTGTAGGCCACGTGCACGCAGACCCCGGCCGCGATGCCGATCGCCGTCAGCACGCCGGTGCGGCGCGAGAGCAGCAGGCTGTTGCGCGATACCATGGCAAAGTCGGGCCCGGGGCTGATGACGGCAAAGAGAGTAATGGCGACAACGGCTAACAGTTCGGTCATGAAAACAGTCCTGATTAGAGGGGATATCGGCTATTTTATTTGCCAATAACACCAATAACGAACGATGATTTCTGACATGAATGGTGAAAAAAACTCACAAAAAGCCCTCTCGCTTCCCTCCCTCACCGCCCTGCGCTGTTTCGAGGTGGCTGCCCGCACCGAGCATTTCGGCCGCGCCGCCGACGAACTGCACCTCACCCATGGCGCCATCAGCCGGGCGGTACGACTGCTCGAGGAGGATCTGGGGGTCATGCTGTTCGAGCGGCGCCAGCGCCGGGTCTTTCTGACCAACGCGGGTGAACGGTTCTATCAGGCGGTCAGAGAGGGGCTGGGCAGCATCCGCCAGACGGCGCAGGCCCTGCGCCAGCAGAGCCGTCCCCAGTCGCTGGTGCTCTCCTGCGAACCCACCCTTCTGATGCGCTGGCTGATCCCGCGCTGGCCCGCCTTCCAGGCCCTGCACCCGGAGCTGGACGTACACCTGATGGCGGGCGGCGGCGCCCTCAGCTTTGGCAGCGGCATCGATCTCGCCATCCGGCGCAACGACTTTCACTGGCCTGCCGAGCTCTACAACCAGTTGCTGTTCGAGGAGCGGACCGGCCCTGTCTGCCCGCCGGGCAAGGTAGCGCACTTTTTTGAATCCAGGGGGGATGTGCAGGCCCTCAGGCCAACAGCCCCCCGTCTGCACACCAAGACCCGTCCGGGCGCCTGGTTGGAGTGGCAGCAGCACGCAGGCATGTCCGCCGACGAGGAGGTGCCGGGTCAGACCTTCGAGCACTTCTATTTCAGCCTGCAGGCGGCAGTCGCCGGGCTGGGAGTCGCCATCGGCCCCTACCGCCAGGTGTGCGATGATATCGAGGCCGGTCTGCTGGTGGCACCGCTCGGCTTCGTCCCCGACGGCACCGGCTATCACCTGCTCGCCCCCGCCCCTCCCGAACCCGGCAGCCCCCACGACATCCTGGTGAACTGGCTGCACAGCCTGGTGGGCGCGGCCTAGCCCTGGGCGGTGCGCCCGGCGGCGACCTGTATCTCTCCCGCCGTCAGCTCCCGGCAGAACTGGCGTATCGGCATGGGGCGGGCAAACAGGTATCCCTGCAGATACTGGACCCCCTTGCCTCTCAGATAGGCGGCCTGCTGCTCCGTCTCCACCCCTTCGGCCACCAGGGACAACCCCAGCCGTCCCCCGAGGTCGATGACGTTGTCCACGATGTGCTCGGAGAGGGACTCCGTCCCGATACGGCCGATGAAGGAGCGGTCGATCTTGAGATAGTCCACGTGGAATTGCTGCAGATAGATGAGGCTGGAGTGGCCGGTGCCAAAGTCATCGATGGCGAGCTGCACCCCCATCTCGTCGAGCTGGCGAAACAGGGAGAGGGTCTGCGGGCTGGTCACCAGCAGCTCCCGCTCCGTGAGCTCCAGCACCAGCACCACCCGTCCCGGCACGAAGTGGCCGAGGAAGTCGCGGCACTCCGCCACCAGGGAGAGGTCCCGGCAGTGGATGGCACTGATGTTGAAGCTGATGTGAAATGCCTCGGGCAACTGCTTCTGTACCGGGTGGAGTGTCTTGGCCACCGTCTTCATCAGGTTGACCGTCATGGGCACGATCAGGCCAGACTCTTCCGCCTGGGGGATGAAGAGATCGGGGCGGATCAGCCCCTCGGTGGCATGTTGCCAGCGCATCAGTACCTCGGCTCCCACCATCTTGCCGCCCTTGCTGGCGATCAGCGGTTGCAGATAGGGGACAAACTCCCTGGCTCGCAGCCCGCGTCTCAGCTCGTCCGTCAGGGCCCCCGGCCGCCCAAGCAGCCACCACACCAGCAGTGAGAGCACCAGCGAACTGGCTCCCAGCCAGATCAGCTGCAGATGGCGAGCCTCCCACAGGGCACGCCAGTAGATCGGCATGGCATAACCGGCGTGGATGGTGAAGGGGTAACGCTGGGAGGCGAGTATCAGGGCAAACTTGCTGTGCAGTTTCGGCGGATCGCTTTGGAAGTGGCCGGACTCATCGAGCCAGGCGGACCCCACCTGCAAGAACAGCTCGCTGGGATCGCTGCTCAGGGTGAGCATGAAACTGAGCTGGCTGCTGTCAATGGCGCTCAGTGCCGCATCACGCCCCCGCTCCTGACGCACAACCAGCAAGGGGTGATTCTTGCGCACCAGGTTGCCGCTCATCAGCAGCAACTTGCGATCCGTGTAGCGGGAGCCGTCATCCACTTCCCTGGCAGGCCCGAACAGCGAGGTGCAGTTGATGATCCCCTGTCGCACCAGATTGATGGAGCGCAGGAACGGCTCCAGCGCCACCCGCTTGCGCAGCAGCAACAGGTTGTCGCTGCAGGAGCGACCGGCCAGCGGCAATACCTCGAGGTTGGCCCGCTCGGCCTGATCCAGCATGCGCTCCAGCAAGGTTCTGGCCTTGCTGGCTGACGCACTGGCATCGTTCTTCAGCTCCTGCTCGTAGCTGTCATGCACCATCCACCCTCCCACCACCAGGGGCAGGGCCAACACCAGCAGGGCACAACCAAGGCGCCACTTCATACGGGCCAGATCAATCCGGAACAGAAACATAGCAACCACGCCGCAATGCGCGGGCCCGCTTCGCAGGTACCGCGGTATAAAAATGCCCACCAGGAAACGGTGGGGCCATCATGGCCAGACAACGAAAGCGCAACGCGCGTACCAGGCAAATCGACGACGCCGTTGCTGGGCATGGCGGGTCATTATCGCGCAGCCCCCTGAAATGGAAAATGCCGCGTCGAGACGCGGCATTGTTATTTTCAGTGGTCAGACCGGCGAGTCTCAGACCGCTTGCTGCAGGATCACCGCATCGGCCTTCTTGGTGTAGGAGGCGATCTCGTTGAAGTTCAGGTAGCGGTAGGTGTCGGCCGCAGTGGCGTCCAGGGTCTTGGCATACTGCAGGTACTCTTCCACGGTCGGGATCTTGCCGATGATGGCGGCAACCGCGGCCAGCTCCGCAGAAGCCAGATAGACGTTGGCACCCTTGCCCAGACGGTTCGGGAAGTTGCGGGTGGAGGTGGAGACCACGGAGGCCCCTTCCGCCACGCGCGCCTGGTTGCCCATACAGAGGGAACAGCCGGGTATTTCGATGCGAGCACCGACCCGACCAAAGATGCCGTAGTAGCCCTCTTCGGTCAGCTGATCCTTGTCCATCTTGGTGGGGGGGGCGATCCACATGCGGGTCGGCAACTCGCCCTGATACTTCTCGAGCAGTTTGCCAGCGGCGCGGAAGTGGCCGATGTTGGTCATGCAGGAACCGATGAACACCTCGTCAATCTTGTCACCCGCCACGTCGCTCAGCAGACGGGCGTCGTCCGGATCGTTCGGCGCACACAGGATCGGCTCCTTGATGGTGGCCAGATCGATCTCGATGATTTCGGCGTACTCGGCATCCTTGTCCGCTTCCATCAGTACCGGGTTGGCCAGCCACTCTTCCATCCCCTTGATGCGGCGGGTGATGGTGCGCACGTCGCCGTAGCCTTCGGAGAGCATCCACTTCAGCATCACGATGTTGGACTTCAGATACTCGATGATCGGCTCTTTATCCAGCTTGATGGTGCAACCAGCGGCAGAGCGCTCGGCGCTGGCGTCCGCCAGCTCGAATGCCTGCTCCACCTTCAGGGTTGGCAGGCCTTCGATCTCGAGGATGCGGCCGGAGAAGATGTTCTTCTTGCCCGCTTTCTCGACGGTCAGCAGCCCTTTCTGGATGGCGGCGTAGGGGATGGCATGGACCAGGTCACGCAGGGTGATGCCCGGCTGCAGCTCGCCCTTGAAGCGCACCAGCACGGATTCCGGCATGTCCAGCGGCATCACGCCGGTGGCGGCGGCGAAGGCCACCAGACCGGAGCCCGCCGGGAAGGAGATACCGATGGGGAAACGGGTGTGGGAGTCACCACCGGTACCCACGGTATCCGGCAGCAGCATGCGGTTCAGCCAGGAGTGGATGACGCCGTCACCCGGACGCAAGCTCACACCGCCGCGGTTCATGATGAAGTCCGGCAGAGTGTGGTGGGTCTGTACGTCGATGGGCTTGGGATAGGCCGCGGTGTGGCAGAAGGACTGCATGGTCAGATCGGCAGAGAAGCCGAGGCAGGCGAGGTCTTTCAGCTCGTCGCGGGTCATGGGGCCCGTGGTGTCCTGGGAGCCGACCGTGGTCATCTTGGGTTCGCAGTAGGTGCCCGGGCGGATGCCCTCAACGCCACATGCCTTGCCCACCATCTTCTGGGCCAGGGTGAAGCCCTTGCCGGTGTCGGCGACAGGCTGCGGACGACGGAACACGGTGGAGAACGGCAGACCCAGCGCTTCGCGGGCCTTGTCGGTCAGGCCACGGCCGATGATCAGCGGAATCCGGCCACCGGCACGCACTTCGTCGATCAGCACGTCGGTTTTAAGTTCAAACTGGGCCAGCACCTGGTCGGTGCCGTGCTTGCAGATCTTGCCCTGGTACGGGTAGATGTCGATCACATCGCCCATCTCCAGTTTGGAGACGTCCACTTCGATGGGCAGGGCGCCGGCATCTTCCATGGTGTTGAAGAAGATGGGGGCAATCTTGCCACCGAGGCAGACGCCGCCGGCACGCTTGTTCGGCACGAACGGAATGTCGTCGCCCATGAACCAGAGCACGGAGTTGGTAGCGGATTTACGGGAAGAGCCGGTACCGACCACGTCACCCACGTAAGCCAGCGGGAAGCCCTGCTCTTTCAGGGAATCAATGGTCTTGATGGGACCGATGACGCCATCCTTGTCCGGGGTGATGCCGGGACGGGCGTTCTTCAGCATCGCCAGGGCGTGCAGCGGAATGTCCGGGCGGGACCAGGCGTCCGGCGCCGGCGACAGATCGTCGGTGTTGGTTTCGCCGGTCACCTTGAACACGGTGACGGTGATCTTCTCGGCCAGGGCCGGGCGGTTCAGGAACCACTCGGCGTCGGCCCAGGATTGCAGCACCTGCTTGGCGTGGGCATTGCCCGCCTTGGCCTTCTCTTCCACGTCGTGGAAGGAGTCGAACATCAGCAGGGTGTGGGAGAGGCCCTTGGCGGCAAGAGGAGCCAGGGTCGCATCGTCCAGCAGGTCGATCAGCGGCTGAATGTTGTAACCACCCTGCATGGTACCGAGCAGCTCGACGGCTTCGGCGGCAGTCAGGATGGGGGAATGGGCCTCGCCCTTGGCGACGGCGGTCAGGAAGCCGGCTTTCACATAGGCCGCTTCATCAACACCCGGGGGAATGCGGGAGGACAACAGTTCTTTCAGAAAGTCCTGTTCGCCGGCGGGCGGATTCTTGATCAGCTCAACCAGGGCGGCGACCTGCTCTGCGTCCAGAGGTTTGGCAACCACGCCTTCGGCGGCACGTTCTGCGACGTGTTTACGGTATGTTTCAAGCACGACTAATTCCTCTTTGGTCTTTTTTTTGGGGTTCGCCCAAGCTCGCGGCGATCGTCCTTGCGGGACACCCGTAGGGTGCCCCCCACTATATAAGTTTTAACGACTAATTAAAATCCAAACCCTGTGCAGTTATTCATCAAACCAGCATAACCATATAAACCCATTAGGTTTTTTTAGAGTGACAAGCCGCCCACCCAAGGTGAGTTAACAAAAAGGCAGCATTTCGCCCTTATTGGAACGTAGTGCCCAATTGCAGATAGAACATGTCGTGCCCCCCCTCCGCCACGCCATAGCCGAGGAAGATGGGACCGAGGAAACTCTCCACCCCCATATAGAGGGAACCCGAGGTATAGGAGGATTCGATGCTGATGTCCTCTCCCTTGTCCCAGACCCCCCCTTGCTCGAGGGAGCCCCCGAGGAACAGGGGCGCCTTGAAGGCACCGAAGTCATTGTCCGCCACCCGGTAGATGTAGCGCAATCCGCCGAACAGGCTGTAGCGACCGCTCAACTGGTAATGCTGGAAGCCGGACATGCGGAACAGCCCGCCCAGATCCTGCACGAACAGCGGTACCGTCTCCTGGGAGCTTGAGCCGCCCCCTTCCAGCATCAGGTTGAGGCTGTGCCTGTCCCAGGACCAGGGCTTGATCATCACCAGCCGGTAATTCACCCCCTCGGCCTGCTCGGAGGGCGCGTCCGCGGGGTCGAGATCGACGTAGGAGTAGCCCCCCTTGATGTCCCAGTAGACCCCCTGATAGGGGAAGTAGCGGCTGTCGAGGGTGTCGTGCTCGAAGCGGATGTAGGGGCCCCAGGCGGAGGCATCGGCATCCGCGTTGGTGAGGTTCTGGATCTCCACGCTGCCGATCTTGCCCTCCAGCCCAAGGGAGAAGCGGCTCCAGGGCTGGCGATTCCAGCCGACGGCGAGATCCACGCTGGTGAAGCTGTACTCGGAGTCCAGATAGCTGACCCCGGACGACGACCTGCTCTCTTCCGGGAAGAAGACCCGTCGCTGGGTCTTGTCGTAGGCCAGGCTCGTCTCGCCGAAGTAGGTCTGGGAGGGCTCCAGCGGGGTGTAGAAGTCGGTCTTGAGGTGCTTGGCGGTCCCGAGGGACGCCTCGGTCAGCCACTCGCCTCCCCAGTCGTTCACGTTGGTCAGGGTGTAGGACATGCCGACGTTGTAGTTGGAGCTGCTCTCGAAGTCATCGGAGAAACCGAGCTGGAAGTTAAGATAACCCGGCCCCCAGTTCTTCTCGCTGGCGTCCACCACCAGCACGTTCTCCCCGTCCCGCTCCTCCACCTCGTAGGTGATGCGATCGAACGACTCCAGGGCGTAGAGGCGACGGATCCCCGCCTCCAGGCTCTCGTAGGTCTGCACCTTGTCCGGACGCACGTTCAGCATGGCCCGCACCGTGTCGTCGGAGAGGCGCGACTTGTTGATGATCTCCACCTTGTCGATGTAGTAGGCGGGCTGGCCGCTGCGCTCGGCGCGCCGGCTCAGCTTGCCGTTGCGATAGTCGGCGTAGGCGGCGGGCGAGAGAGAGAGCGCATCGAGCCGGGCCGCAGCACTGTTGGCGACCGCCTCCCCGATCTTGATCCCCTCCGGCATCAGGGCGAAGTCGGCGATCCCCATGTTGCCGAACTCGGGGGTCAGCAGGATGTCCCCGGGGCCCAGCAGCGCCTTCTGCTTTTCGGTCCCCACCTGGGTCATGTAGGTGGTGAGCTGATCGATCATGGCCAATCCCGACTTGAGGGACTCCCGGGTACGCAGCTTGGCGCTGATGTCCACCGCGATCACCACGTCGGCCCCCATGGCCTTGGCCACGTCCACCGGCATGTTGTTGACCGTGCCACCGTCGGCCAGGATGCGGCCGTCCCAGTCCACCGGCTTGAGGGCACCGGGAATGGACATGGAGGCCTGCATCGCCTTGGCGAGGCTGCCGTGCTCCAGCACGAAGGGGGTCACCGTCTCCATGTCGGTCGCCACCGCGCGATAGGGGATAGGCAGGTTGTCGAAGCTCTTTTGCGCCGGCAGGTTGGAGGTGGCGTGGCGCAGCAGGCTGGCCATGGACTGCCCCTGGAAGAAGCCGTCCGGCAGCTGGGTCTGGTCACCGTTGACCCCGATGTCGGTGCGCAGCTGGTACTTCTCGGTCTGCTGCTTCTTGCGCAGGGAGAGCTCGTCGCGCCCCACCTTGTCCTGATAGCCCTTGTTCCAGTCGATGGCCAGCGTCGTGCGCTCCACCTCCTCGGCGCTGAGCCCCATGGCATACATGCCCGCCACATAGGAGCCCATGCTGGTCCCGACGATGATGTCCACCGGGATGTGCTTTGCCTCCAGCACCTTGAGCACCCCGATATGGGCCGACCCCTTGGCCCCGCCGCCGCTCAGTACCAGGGCAATCTTCGGACGATCCATCTTGGTTGCCCCCGGGTTTTTGGCCGAAGGCGCGGGATCATTGGCTCCGGCCGCCGCCATGAACGGCAGGGTCGCCAGCAGGAGCACGAGCAGGTGGGTCCATCCCCGATGAAAGATGTGCATATGAGAGTCCATAAATCCGGTGCGGGTCGAGCGGGCAGGCCGCCAGTCAGGTGCAGCCTACTATAAGTGCAAGCACTTTAACCGCAAGCCGGGGTGCTGGCGAGGGGTCGCCCCGCTTGCGACGATGTCTTGGCAAAATCGGGCGCCAATCCAGTCCAATCCGGGTGTGAGCGCAAACGTTAATCGACAATAAACGCCCCCGCCGCCTCAAGAGCGCGCCAAATCAGCCGCTATTATGAGTTCAACCCTGGTTCACACTTCCGAGTCACCCTTATGTTCGCAAGCCTGACACTGAAACAGAAAATTCTGGCCACCGTCATCCTCGCCGTGGCCCTCTCCTGCCTGCTGGTGGGCTATTTCAGCCAGCGTTCTGCCCAGCAACTGATCGAGAACCGCATGTTCGAGCAGGAGCTGCCCAACCTGACCCAGCGCATCGGCAAGGAGATCGAAAAGGATCTCACCTCGGTCGCCAATGCCGCCAGACAGCTTGCCAACGACCGCTTCGTGCTGGACTGGGTCGAGCGCGGCATGCCCAAGGAGCAGGAGTCCATCCTCATCAACCAGCTCAAGGACATGACGAGCCAGTATGGCCTGGTCACCGCCTCCTTCGCCGATCGCCAGAGTGCCGCCTACTACAACCAGGACGGTTTTCTGCGCATCCTGAACCACGAGCAGGACAACTGGTTCTATGACTACACCAAGAGCCGCCAGGATCTGATGCTCAGCATCTTTCGGGAGAGCAATGGCGAGGTAAAACTGTTCGTCAACTTCCAGCAGCTCGACGGACGCGGCCTCGCCGGCCTCGCCAAATCCCTCGACAGCATGGTCAGCATGCTCGCCAACTTCCGCATCGGCGACAGCGGCTTCGTCTTCATGACAGACGGCAGCGGCAAGGTGAAGCTGCACCCCGACGCCGCCCGCATCGATCGGGACAACCTGACCCAGCTGGCCAGCGGCAGCAGCACCAACCTGCTCAACAAGCAGCCCTTTGCCGCCACCCGTGCCGAGGTCGACGGCCAGCCCGTGATCCTGGCCAGCAGCTACATCCCCCTGCTCGACTGGTATCTGGTGGCCCAGGTGCCGGAGGCCGAGATTTATGCCGAACTGGACAGAGCACGCCTGCACATGGTGCTGGTCAGCCTGGCCATCGCCGTCGGCATGGGGCTGCTCGGCGTCCTCCTGGCCGGCTCCGTGAGCCGCCCCCTCAACGAACTGGCCCGCCTGTTCCGCGAACTCGGCAGCGGTGATGGCGACCTCACCCATCGCCTCAAGGTCGATGGCCGTGACGAACTGGCCCAGGTGGCGACCGGCTTCAACAACTTTGTCGCCAAGATCCACGGCTCCATCGAGCAGGTGGCGAGCAACTCCCGCCAGCTCGCCGCCACCGCCAACGAGGTGGCCGCCAAGGCCCAGCTCACCCAGCACAACTGCACCGCCCAGCGGGATCGCACCGTCCAGGTCGCCACCGCCATCCACGAGATGGGAGCCACCGTCAGCGAGATCGCCGGCAATGCGTCTCTCGCCGCCGACGTTGCCAAGCAGGCCAACGAGCAGGCCGATGCGGGGGCCCAGGTGGTCGCCCAGGCCCGTCACGGCATCGTCGGCCTCTCCGGTGAAATCGAACAGGTCGCCGGGGTCATCGAGTCTCTGGCGAGCCAGACCGACTCCATCGGCAGCATCCTCGACACCATCCGCAGCATCTCGGAGCAGACCAACCTGCTGGCCCTCAACGCCGCCATCGAGGCCGCCCGCGCCGGCGAGCAAGGCCGTGGCTTCGCCGTGGTGGCCGACGAGGTGCGCAACCTCGCCAGCCGCTCCGCCGCCTCCACCGCCGAGATCCAGGGCATGATCAACAGCCTCCAGGAGCAGAGCGCCCGCGCCGTCAGCGCCATGGCCCAGGGCCGCAACCAGAGCCTGCGGGTGGTGACCCAGGCCGACGAGGCCAACGGCGCCCTCGACCAGATCACCGG
>NZ_JBFOCP010000038.1:0-58726 GCF_040907855.1 Aeromonas sp. s4
GCGGCTACATCGCACCCTGCTGGATGAACACTTCCGTATCAAGGGGAGGACAACCTGGTATGAGTCGGTAGAGCAGATGCAGACAGACCTGGACAGCTATCTGGATCACTACAACACCCAGCGGCCACATCAAGGCAGGATGATGGAAGGACAGACTCCCTACAGCATGTTCAAAAAGGGTCTGAAATTGATACCGAAGGAAGTGCGCACTAAAGTAGCGTAAACAAGACACCGGTTTGAGGCCGGTGTCAGGTGATAACTAGATCTGTACAGTCATGGCGTATCACCTCTGTTGAGTGAGATTCTTTGCGGGAATCAATCAGCAGGATACGCCACCTCTTCTATCCCTCCGTACACCAGAAATAACCGTAACTCTTAGGAACAGTTATTTAGTGCTGAGCGCCTTTCCATTTTTCCACTAGCTTCTCATTCATTTTGAAATCAATTACGTTTGGCGAACTTTCAATTGCTGCCTTTTCAGCATTACGCTCTTTCTGTTTTTCATATTTGGCTTTCAGATTGCTGAATACCATTTTTGGCAACAAAACACAGCTGGCAAACAGAACATGTTTGGCACCATCGTAAATGATATTTTCAATAAATGGTTTATAGCTTTCATCACCTGAAAATTGAATGGCAACTGCGATGAATTCAGCAACGACGCTGCCCTCTCGTGCCTCTTTCAGCGCCCAGACAATACCACTCTCTCCCTCTTTATATAGAGGGATGTCAAGTTCTTTGGTGACTTGTTCAAGCTCTAAAAGAGCTGTAAGCGTAGTGTCTAACACGCTGGAAGAAACCACGCCAAGCTCTTTTAATTCATTGTGACAGGCAGTTGTCAGCAACGAATCTGGACTAACCTCATATGGCGCATTAGTTTTAAAAGTAATCGCACCTAATTCAACCACGTCAGGTAACGATAATACTTGTTTGGCACGATATAATTTAATATCACCAAATGTTAAAGGTTCCGGTTTCAGAAGCTGGCTATCTGCTGAGAATACAACATTTTCATCGATTATAAAGTTTTCATTCTGATTGAGGATAAACTCTTTAAGGTACTTATCAATATGCATATTGAGCTTGAATGTAGAAATTGTTGTCCCTTCAATACGCTCAAAGAAAAGCTTCGCCTTGCTTTTATCAACTGTTGACTTCAAATTATCAAAATAGCCAAAACGGTTAATGTTGTGTGCATTAACGTCGCCGTTCATTAATTGAAGAAGCAAATCCTTGTCTAACCCAAGCGCCTCAACAATACCAGCAATCCGCGACTGTTCAGCCTGATTCTGGTAGTCATTGATGTAGTCTCTAAACGAATGACCATCAATTAATTTAGCATCACCACGCTGCAAATCATGTAAAAAGAGCTTGGCGTATCTTTGCTCGCCTTGGGTGAGCGATGCAAACGACTTGTGTAGCTCATTTAGTGTCGTTTCAACACTTGCAGAGTCTTTGTGTTGATTCAACTCCTTTAAGTATTTATCAAATCGGCTGTTCATGTAGTCGGCATCAATTTTGCCGGTATCTATTTCTGTTAAATAGCCACTGATATCGAAAGGAACATCGCCGCCATCTGAGCCGCCGCCATCATCTTTATTCGCTAGCTCTTTGTAACGCAAGGCCAGCACCAAGTAGGTTTGTTGTTCGATGGCGAGCAACACTTCCCGATCAATACCGCCATCCTCTTCTGAGGCGTCAGTAAATGTGTAGACAGACTGCCCCCAATGCATTCCTTGCACTTTGGCAGCTTCCAGATGCTTGTTCAAATCATTAAATAGCTGGGCAAACTTGGCACAGACTTCAATATCTTCTGGCAATTTTTCAAAATTTCCGACGCCAGCGCTAACAAACAGTTCGGTAATCTCTTCCGCTAGTTCATTCATCGCTTCAAGGTTGTTTGAAAGTCTGTCAACAAATAAACCGATGGGTTTGTCGCCGGAATAGAGTTTTACCGCGTCGTTAATGTGCTGTTCCATGGTGTGTGGATAGCGGTAATAACGAATGATGCCGTGAGGCTTGTCAGGACCGAACAGGCGATTGGTACGCGAGAAGGCTTGAATAATATTCTGGTACTTAATCACTTTGTCCAAATACAACGTATTCAGCCACTTAGAATCAAAGCCAGTGAGCATCTGATCGACAACAATCAACAGGTCCAGTTGTTTTGCTGGCTCGGTATGAATACCCTCGTAGGGTTTCTTATGAGCAAGTCGGGCTGCTACATCTTTTTTAAAGGCTGCATGGCGGGCAAAATCAAAATCGTGCCCGTAACGGGCGTTGTAGTCGCCCATAATTTCTTCTAAACCATCACTTTTAAAGGTTGGGCCACGGTCACCGCTGCCGTCGTTGTCAATATTGGGGTCAAAGAGAGCAGAGATTTTCAATTCAGGTTTGGCGGCTTTCAAGCGGCGGTAGTAGTCAATGGCTTCCGCGATACTATTTGTGGCAAAAATGGCGTGGAATTTATTGCCTTGGCTAAGTACATCCCATTTATCCAAGATGTCACTGACGACTTTTTCTTGGTGAGTGTCAGTTAAATATTGGCTTTTGGGGACATAGTCTTCGATGCCTTTATGATATTTACCTGTGGCATCTTTGTAGCCTGCCATCGGCACGTCATTCATAAAGTGATTAAATTTTTTCTTCTTGACTGGATCTGCCATCGCATCAGTCACCGAGTCAGCCTTGGCTTGCTCTAATGCTACAGCTTGTTTTAGATCACTGTCTCGAAAGGTGGGCACTTTATAAGGGTCAAATCCCAACACGTTTCCATCACGGATACCATCAGCGATGCTGTAACGGTGCAGCTCGTCACCAAACACATCGGTGGTGGTATTGTTATTAACCTGATTTTCTTCATGAATCGGCGTACCGGTAAAACCAAAGAAAAGGGCTTTAGGGAAGGTTTTTTTCACCCTTACCAACATGCCTTCTTTGTTTTCTTTGCCCCCACTCATGGTCGAGCGGTGTGCCTCATCAATAATAAACACCAAGCGTTTCGCCCGAATTTTATCTATGTCGGCTGAATTAGTTGCAGTGCCCTCATCATCCACCTCTTCAAAAATGTTACTCATTTTCTGGATTGAGCTAACAATGAGGGTATCAGCAGGATCGGTGCTCTTTAACTTGGTCACCAGCACATGAGTATTTTCAGTGGCTTGTACCACTTCCCCGTCGCCAGCAAAACCTTGGTATTCAAGGAGTGATTGAGTGCCAAGCTCAATTCTGTCCATTAAGAAAATGACTTTGTCAGCATCTTTTGATTGAGCGATCAACTGCGCCGACTTGAAGCTCGTCATGGTTTTACCCGAGCCTGTGGTATGCCACACATAGCCACCCAGTCTGGCTTTATTATTTACCCCCCCTAGTTGATTCCAGCTCGTTTTGGCAACGCGGTCCGATATTGCGTTCGCGGCGTAATATTGATAACTACGCATGACTTTCAGTACGCCATCGGTATCATCGGCCACGGTATAAAAACCAATCAACTGGTGCGCCATCGGGATGGATAACAACGTAGAGGCAATGTCTTTCCAGTGGTTCACTCGCTCGTTATTAAAATCGGCCCAATTGAACTGGTAATCTGGGTTAAACTTGCCATCT
Organism: Aeromonas sp. s4; assembly: GCF_040907855.1. NCBI lineage: Bacteria > Pseudomonadati > Pseudomonadota > Gammaproteobacteria > Aeromonadales > Aeromonadaceae > Aeromonas > Aeromonas sp. s4. The sequence goes on from NZ_JBFOCP010000038.1 coordinate 3,607, forward strand.
AGCCCTGGGTTGGCAAAATATTTTGCCTCATTGGGCTCCATTGCGACAAACACCTGGATCAGCGAAAACAGCCCGCTAAACACGCTCTCTTTACTGTATTTCTCAATTTGGTTAACTGCTTGGCTTACTGGCACGCCGCTGCGCTTAAGTTCAACATGGATCACCGGCATGCCGTTAATCAGTAGCAGCACATCACCACGTCTGTCATTACGCAAGGGGCTGCCGCGTTCAAACTTAGGCTGTTGTACAATTTGGTAGCGGCTTTGGCCTGCTGCAATTTCTTGACGATCATAGATCTTCAAGCTGACTTCTTTGCCATAGTGCAGCGTGTCATCAGGGTTATCGCGCTTAATGGCTACCGTTTTGCCATTGATTAGCCCGTTGAGTTTAAGCGGTGTTTTGAGCGCTTTAATCTGCTCAATAATCTGCTGCATTTCCGTTGCCGTCAGCGGCACATCATTTAAGCGGTCTTGCTGGCGATTGTTTTCAAATAAAATGTTCGCCCAGTTTTGCAGTAAATCCGCTTCTGTTTTGTTTCTAAGTACTTCAGATTCCCACCCTTTTTGGGTAAGCACCTCAATAAAGGCCTGCTCAAATTGTGCTTCAGTTTTAAACGTGGTCATGGTTGTGCTCCCTGCTAGACAAACATTTTGCTCAAGCAGGCCTGCTTGATGTTAGTCAGTTTGGTGATTTGTTGTTGGTGCTGGTTTATCAGCGCATCGAGCTTTTGGAAGTACCCACCTATTGCAGCTTGTTCTTCCACTTTTTTGGGAAATACTATATAGGTATTCTGTATTGCAGTTTTTGATATTGATAGTACTTTTGTACCTTGCATCAACGATAAAAGCTGATCGTGGAATGAGACTGAATTCAAATAGTATCCTAGATATTTTGAGGCAAAGAGCAAAATAGGCCTTACTGCAATAGTGTGTAATCCAGAATAAACCAAAAACTCACCTACATTGAATAGCTCTAAACATTTACCAACAGTATTATCCTCGGCCGCATCAGCAATGACTATGTCACCATCCTGCAAAGCAGTATGTTTTAGTTTATTAGATACATCATTATTTGTAATAAATGGTATCAGTTCACTCTCAGCATCCAGAGTCTCACCGAACTTAATTAATACGTCTCCATAATGAATGTTTTTTGCTATTCCAGATTGGTAGTTTAGTTCTGCCCTAGAAAGAGTATTGTTTGGTACATTGGCAAAGCATGACCTAAAGGGCATTTCTTCCCACTCCCCACTAAACCCTTTAAAGCGGATTTCTGGGATGGTTTTGCCTTGTTTGGGGAACATCTTTTCCAACATGGCTTTTTTAATGTTGCTGAGCTTGTCATGCTTTTGTTGATGTTGGTTGATTAGGTTGTCGAGCTTATGGAAGGTGTTGCCGATGGCGGTTTGTTCTGCTCTTTCACAATTGTTTATTGGCGTCGATTTTGCCTGCTCAATGGTGTAGTGTGCAATCGTACCTATATGCGAGATACTTTTGATGTATTTTTTAAAAGTTTCACTAAATAGGAAGGTATAAAGAAAATAACCATCAAATTTCTGGTCATTCTTAAACCATAGTAAATCGGCATCCTTAAAATATAAAGGCTCGTCATTTGGTACTAAAAAGGGGATACCAATAGATCCACCACCAGTAACAAGTAGGTCGCCACTAGAGACCTTACCAATTTTCCCTGTTAACTCCTTATAGACATCATAAGAAATAAAAGCCTTAGTGTTTTCCTGACCTTTGTATATTGATACGACATCACTGGTTCTAAAAAATGGAACCCCTGATTCAGTCCATTGTTCTTTATGAACTCGTGCGGCAGAACGAATATCTAGTAGCTTACCAAGGTTGTGTTGCACCCACTCATCACTAAACCCCTTAAACCGAATCTCAGGCACGTTATTTTCAACACTCATCTTATTCGCCCTTTAATAACTTGGTGAGCTCATTCAAGCCTTGCTGATCAAACTCATTACCAGTCAGTTCGCCCATCATTTTCGCCAGCTCTTGCTCGGTGGTTTTGATTTCATTCGCTACTTGCGAATAAGTCACCGCGTATTTATCGGCAAGTGCTTGTACTTGGCTGGTGAGCTGGCTTATCACAGCGCTTGGCATAGCGGCGAGCTCAAGGCTTAATGGCATGATCCATTTTAAGTGCAGCAATTCGTTGACTTGATCAATGGTTAAGTCTTCGATGGTGGTTTTAGTTTTTAAGTGCAGAGCAATGGCGGCTTCTTTGACCGCTTTTTTCAGGGCTTTTTCTTCGTCAATGAGTTTACTCACCGCGATGATTTTTGCTTCGTAGCTTTCGGCTGAGAACTTGGTTTTGGTCTCTTTTTGCTCTTTTAGGAAGGCTTTAGCCGCCTTGGCGACGTCGGCATTGGCAAAGCCATCTTTGCTTTCTTTTACGGTGTCTTGCTCCTTTTCCTCTTCGCTGAGGGATTCGAGAATTTCCTCAAGTGAGCTGGCGATTTTTGCCAAGCGGTCTTCTTGTTTTGCCAGTGCCGCCAAGTCATCGCTTAGGTGCGTTTGTTGTACTAAATCAAAGGGCATGATGTGGCCTTTCCAGCCATCTTGTACTTCGGTGTCATTGCCCTTAACTTTTTTGACCACAATATTGGGGTCAACTTGCTTAGTTGCGGCAAAACCCTCTGTTTGCATCATTTCCAAATCGGCACTGATAACTTGCCATTGGTTGCTTAAATATTGATAGGCTTGGTATTTGTCGATAAGGGCAATGGGGGCCAGGCGATTAAATAACTCAGTGCTTAATACTGTCTCTTGCTGGTTGCGGTTAACCTCTTTCCAGCCTTGAATAAGTTCGGTGTGTAAATAGTTATCAAAGCTGAGATCGCCATTGATGCCAGCAAAGGCTTGGTTGTAAGCGCTAATAAACTCGATAACTTGTGGGTGCTGGGTAATGGTTTTGTTGACGTCTTGTTTGGCAATAGCCAATTTACTGTAGGCGGCAGACTTGGCCACAAACAGTGCATCGTGCAGTTGCGGGAATGCTTGCCAATACGGGTGTAACTGCGCAATCTCGCTATTGGGTATGCCACCTAGCATAGTGGCGTGTAAATCCCAGCTTTCAGCGGCCGGGGACGAGTCTACATAACGCGGTATGTTTAAGTTGTAGTCATTGTCGCGCAGGGTTTGTTTACTCACTACCTGTGAGAATTTATCGATGCTTTCGCGGTTAATGACCGCATCCACAATACGCTTGATGTCACAGGCTTGCAGTTTGTTGTTTTTGCCTTCTTTAACGAAGTGCTTGGAGGCATCCACAATCAGCACATCGGTATTTTGTCTTTTTTGTTTGAGCACCAAAATGACGGTAGGAATACTCGTACCAAAAAAGATATTGGCCGGTAAGCCGATAATGGCATCAATGTGGTTCTGTTCAATCAATTGCTTGCGAATTTCGCCTTCTTCACCGCCACGGAACAACACACCATGGGGCAATACAATGGTCATGATGCCATCGGGTTTCAGGTGGTAAAGGTCGTGCAGTAAAAAGGCAAAATCGGCTTTGGTCTTGGGTGCTAAACCAAAGCGCGAATAACGCGGGTCACTCTCTTTGTGGCTTGGATCCCAAGCTTGTGAGTAAGGCGGATTGGAGACGACCGCATCCACATACAACGCATGATAAGTGCCTTGAGGGTCGTTCTCATCAAAGTAGGGCCAATCGTCTTCTAAGGTATCACCGTTACGGGTTTTGATATTGCTGGCTTTTATCCCGCGCATGATCAGGTTCATACGGGTAAGGTTGTAGGTGTTCGCTTTTAGCTCTTGGGCATAATAGATTATGCTGTCTTTGCTTTTGGCGTATTTTTCAACCGTTTCACCAATATTGATCAATAGCGAGCCAGATCCCGACGTTGGATCGTAAATCTCGATGGTGTCTTTGTGCTTTAACTCGTGAGCGATGATGTGCGACATCAGTACCGAGACTTCATGAGGCGTATAAAACTCTCCGGCTTTTTTTCCGGCATTAGCGGCAAATTTTTCAATCAGGTATTCGTAGATGTAGCCCAGCACGTCATAGCCTTGCTTGCCGTTCATTGGGATACTTTTGATCAAATGCAGTAGGTCACTAATGGCTTTTGTGCGCTTACCCGCGCTTTCACCGAGTTTGCTTAGGCCTGTTTCCAGGGTGGTGAAAATACCTTCAAACAGTTTTTTGTAGGTAGGCGAAATCAAGCGACTAAACGCCGAGAGTGCATCGCGCACGTCGGACTCGTAAAAGTCGAATTTTGGATCAATCCAGGTTGAAAACAGGTTATCGTAAGCGATGAAATAGCCTAGATTCTCTTGAATGTATTTGACTGTGTCTGCATCTTGTTCGTGTAGGGCTTTAATGTCTTCAGGGGTCATGCCCTCTTTGGTGACAAACTGAACTAATTGGTCGCTTAGATACTTGTAAAAAATGAAGCCCAATATGTAGTCTTTGTATTCGTTTGCTTCGATTTTTGAACGCATCTGGTTAGCTGATTCCCAGATTTTGGCGGCCAGTTGTTGCTTGTTCATGATATTTCCTATTCTGTGACCATGTCGAACCAAAGATAAATGTCGGATTGATCAGGTGTGTTGATCAGCGCTTTCAAGTCATCGGGGTTGTAGTCTGATTGACGGCCATGGTGACCCTTGATGCTCTAAAGCTGTATCACTCCCACTGTAGGGAGAGCAGTGTTCCTATTCGAGTGGGCACAATGGTAAACCATTGATGCAGCAAGACACGATACCCAATGTTTCAAAATCAGAACGGATTGTAGAGGACGAAGCCGCGAAGCAGTACAAAATCAAAACAAGCCACCCTGTGGATGGCTTGAGATTGATGACTGCTCTTCCCGTTCTGCCAGCGATCTCCCCCTCAGTGCTGAAAACCAGCTGCTCCAGGGGGCGGATATCCATCAGTGCCAGGGCATCTTGTAGACGCAGGGTGACCTCGATATCTGCCCAGTTGGGGGCCGGGTATCCCGACGGGTGGTTATGCACCGGCATCAGGGCAGCAGCATTGTGGCGCAGTGCCCGCTTGACGACATCGCGGGGGTAGACGGTCGCAGCGGACAGGGTGCCAAGGAACAGCTCCTCGTAGGCCTGGATCCGGTGCTGGTTATCGAGGAACAGTGCGGCAAATACTTCGCGATCCCGTGTTTGCAGCAGTCCTTGCAGGGCCTGATGGGCCACGTGTTTATCGGTGATGGCGACTCCCTCGGAGTTCTACGGACAACAAAAAACCCGCAAGACGTTGAATCTTGCGGGTTTTTGTACTTCTTCGTTCCCGGCCGGAACATTGTTTGGTGGAGCTGGGGGGATTTGAACCCCCGTCCAAAATTACTACATCCTCGGTACTACATGCTTAGTCACTCTTTACATTCGCCAACACGCTGCGGAGAGACACGCCACGCATTGACTAGCTCGATTGGTTTTAATGCTTCCGCCCCGAGCAGGACTTCCACACGATCCTGTGAAGGATGACCTTCCATTTCCCTAGGACACAGGCAAGCTAGGGGAGAAGGGCTCAGCGCAGGTTATTAAGCTGCGAGTGCGTAGTTTTCGTCGTTTGCGACTATTTTTTTGCGGTTTATTAACGAGGCCTACCGCACCTCGGCATGCACCTTGGGTTTCGTGAATCTTGTCGAATCCAGAATCAGCCCCAAGTTGTCAAAAGGGATTGTACGCAAAAATCCTGTCATGGCAAGGCGTTGATGGCAATCGACCGGCCTTGGCCGGTCGATTGCTGGTTTATTGGTCGCCGCATGGGGGCCGGCGGCGCACAATCAACCGCGGTGCTTGTTCTTCATGATGCGGGCTTTTTCCCGATCCCATTCCCGTGCCTTGGTGTCTTCCCGCTTGTCGTGCTCTTTCTTACCTTTCACCAGGCCGATCTCGACCTTGACCCAGCACGCTTTCCAGTAGAGGGCCAGCGGCACTATGGTGTAGCCCTGACGAGCGGTCAGGCTCTCGAGCTTGTCGAGTTCACGGCGACTGAGCAGCAATTTGCGGGTGCGGGTCGGATCGCATACCACGTGGCTGGAGGCGGCGTTCAGCGGCAGGAAGCTGGAGCCGAACAGGAAGGCTTCCCCCTGCATGAAGATGACATAGGCTTCGCTGATGTTGGCCTTGCCCGCCCGCAGGGACTTCACTTCCCACCCTTGCAGGGACAGGCCGGCTTCCACGCGCTCTTCGATGAAGTACTCGTGACGGGCGGTTCTGTTGAGTGCAATGGTGCTGGACCCGGCTTTGTTTTTACTGTTTTTTTTGCTCATGACGGGGGCCTTAGGCAATGTTTAGGAAGGCGCATTATACGTGGGTGGCGGCGGCTGTAAAACGCACAGCGCTCCGAGTGGCGGCTTTGTGAGCAGTTCGATGACGATTTTGAGGGAAGGGCGGGGCGAGAGCGGACCACACTGTCCGGAAAGTGTGCGATTGCCCTGCTTGGTGACCCGCGAACAGTTTCGGCGGTGATTTTGGCTGACAAGGTGATAAAATCGGGCCGATTGGATGAGGAAAACCCATGCCCCGTATTACTCGCAGTGCCCTGGTGATGTTCAGCGCGGAACAGATGTTCCGGCTGGTCAATGATGTTGATGCCTATCCTGAGTTCCTGCCCGGCTGTGTCGGCAGCCGTGTTCACGAGTCGGGTGAAGACTACATGATGGCCTCGGTCGATGTGGCCAAGGCGGGTATCGCCAAGACCTTTACCACGCGCAACCAGCTCGACGCCAATCGCACCATCAAGATGGAGCTGGTGGAGGGGCCTTTCAGCAAGCTGGCGGGATGGTGGACCTTCACACCCCTGGACGTGGATGCCTGCAAGGTGGAGTTCGATCTCGACTTCGAGTTCACCTCCAAGCTCATTGAGCTGGCCTTTGGCCAGATCTTCCGCGAGCTGGTGAGCTCCATGGTGCTTGCCTTCTCCAATCGTGCCAAGGTGGTTTACGGTGTCTGAGCTCCTCAATATCGAAGTGGCCTATGCCCTGCCCGAGCGGCAGACGGTGCTGTGCATCCGGGTCGCGCCCGAGACCAGCGTGCTGGCGGCCATCGAACAGTCCGGCATCCTGCAAAAGCACCCGGAGATCGACCTGTCGGTCAACAAGTTCGGTATCTACAGCCGTCCGGTGAAGGGCACAGAGTCGGTGCAGGAGGGGGATCGCATCGAGATCTACCGCCCTCTCATCGCCGACCCCAAGGAGATGCGCAAGAAGCGGGCGGAAAAAGCCAAGGAAGAGGGGCGTGCCGATGTGGTCACCGGCGGGCGGCCCGATGTGCACCGCAAGCGAGACGATGCCGGCACCTGACGGGTGATGGGTTGTGACAAGGGGCGCCGTGGCGCCCCTTTGTGATCGTCTCGCCCGGCACGGGGCATCACAGGGTGAGCAGGCGCTCGTTTTCCACCGTCTCTATCCCGCTCTCCTGGATGGCAAGGCGCGCCATGGCGTGCGCCACCTGACTGGCCTCGATGGCACGCCAGCGGCGCAGCGACCCGCGCAGCAGGGGCTTTACCAGCGGATAGATGGCCTGGATGATCTGCTCCGAACGGCGCGCAGGTTCTCGATGGCCGAGCAGCATGGCCGGGCGCAGGATGACGAGCCGCTGCCACTCCTGGGCCAGCAGGGCCTGCTCCATCTCGCCCTTGGTGCGGGGATAGAGGGCAGGGGAACCCGGGTTGGCGCCCAGACTGGAGACCACCAGCAGGCGGCGGCAGCCGTGGCGACGGGCGAGCGCGGCAAAGGCCAGCACATAGTCGAAATCGACCCGGCGAAAGGCCTCGGCCGAGCCGGCATCCTTGCGGGTGGTGCCAAGGCAGCAGAAGGCAATGTCCACAGGGGAGGGCAGCGTCAATCTGTCCAGCGCGTCGAACGAGGTGGGCAGCCAGGTGCGTCCCGGAGCGGGATCGCCCGGTTTGCGGCAGAGCAGGAGGAGGTCGTGCTCCGTCCCCAGCTCGCGCAGCAAGGCTTTGCCAATCAGACCGGTGGCGCCGGCAATCAGGAATCGACTCATGATGATCTCCTCGGGGCAATGAGGCATCCAGAGTGTGGCCCGGCGACATCACCGGGGCCAGAGAGAACAAAACCGGCAGAAGCCGGTTTTGTGATGTCATCTAGAGCGGTGTGGTGAAGGCGGCAGGGAGAGGGAAATCACCGGTCACGGTGGCCAGTCTGTCACCCACGAAGTTGAGGGTCAGCTCCTTGCGCTCCTTGTCGCCCCGACCGGGCTGGAACTCATAGAGGTAGTACCAGGTGTTGGGGTCAAAGCTGTCACGCAACATGGGAGAACCCAGCACGAACTCGACCTGTTCGCGGGTCATGCCCTGGCGCAGCTTGTCGACCTGCTTTTGTTCCACATAGTTGCCCTGGGGAATATCGATGCGATAGACCAGGCTGCAACCGGACAGGGTGAGGGCGGTCAGGGCCGCGGCAATCAGGTGTTTCATCCGCATATCGGGTTCAGATCATCCATACAGTCTTTTTAGCTCGGCAAATCATACCCACTCCCCGTGCGGAAGTAAAAAGCCATTGATCCATCAGCCAATAAAAAGGGCCGCGTGGCGGCCCTGGCAGATCTTGCCCCCTTACATGGCGGCGCGGAAGATGGCGACGATCTCCGCGTGAGTCGCCTGCCTGGGGTTGGTGAGACCACAGGCATCCTTGAGCGCATTGGTGGCCAGCACGTCGAGGTCGTCGGCCCTGACCCCGAGCTGCTCCAGACCGGCGGGGATCTTGACGTCGCGAGCCAGTTGCCGGATGGCGTCAATGGCTGCCGCCGCACCCTGCTCATCGCTCATGGCGCTCACATCCACCCCCATATGACGGGCTACATCCTTGAGCCGGCCGGCGCAAACCCGGGCGTTGTAGGCCTGGAGATGGGGCAGCAGCACCGCATTGCACACCCCGTGGGGCAGGTCGTAGAAGCCGCCGAGCTGGTGAGCCATGGCGTGCACATAGCCCAGGCTTGCGTTGTTGAAGGCCATGCGGGCCAGGAACTGGGCATAGGCCATCTGCTCGCGGGCATGGAGATCCTCCCCCTGATGCACGGCGGTGCGAAGGTGTTCGGCAATCAGTGCGATGGCCATCACGGCGCTGGCATCGGTGACCGGGGTGGCGGCGGTGGAGACATAGGCTTCGATGGCGTGGGTCAGGGCATCCATGCCGGTGGCGGCGGTGAGGCCGGCGGGCTTGGCCAGCATCAGTTCCGGGTCGTTGACCGACATCAGCGGCGTGACGTGTTTGTCGATGATGGCCATTTTCACCTGACGGGATTCGTCGGTAATGATGCAAAAACGGGTCATCTCGGAGGCGGTGCCGGCGGTGGTATTGATGGCGATGAGCGGCAACTGCGGCTTGGCGGAGCGATCCACCCCCTCGTAATCCTTGATGCTGCCCCCGTTGGCGGCCACTAGGGCGATGCCCTTGGCGCAGTCGTGGGGTGAGCCGCCGCCGAGCGAAATGACGCAGTCGCAGCCGTGGGCCCGGATTATCGCAAGACCCGCCTCGACGTTGGCCACGGTGGGATTGGGTCTGGTCTCGTCGAACACCACGGCACCGATGCCGTGCTCGGCCAGGAGGGCGGCAAGCCGGCCCACCACGCCAATCTGGCCCAGGATCTTGTCGGTGATGTAACCAGTCACCAAGAGTGAGAAAACCGGGAGCAGCCGAAAGCAAGTGGGATCTCGTGGGACAAACTCAAGGCTGATAAGGCTTAGAGGGGGATCGGAAGGTTCTAGGTGTGGGCGGCGCCAAAATGAAAGTCAGCGCACCCAATCAGGAATGAATGCGCCAAGAATGAAAGATCAGATTGGCCCCGTCAGAACGGAATCCTAGATGTTTAATGGCGGATTAAACAGCCATCACAATGGCTGTTAGAAAATGGGATTAGGATGTTCCTGGTTAAAAAAAATCGTGCCCCAGCCAGACTACCTTGCCGATGATGCTCAATGACTCCAGCTCGTTAGGGAGCACGGAAAGCGTCTCATACCCTGCCTTGTTATCGCTGATGATATTTACCCCACCATCGACCCGCTTCTGCAGCCGCTTGGCATAGAGCTCATCCCCCAGGCGCAGCACGAACAGGCCTCCGTCCTGGATCTGGTTGCGGCTCAGATCTACCAGGATGGAATCGCCAGAATGAATAGTTGGCTCCATGCTGTCACCCTTGGCGAAGACGACGGCCAGGTTGTCCGGGTTGAGCTGGCGGAACTTGAGCCACTTGCGGCGAAAGGCCAGCTTGCGTTTAACCTCATGCTGGTCATTGAACGTTCCGTGCCCGGCACTGACTGCGATGTGGTAGCCATCGATCAGCGCATATTCCTCTTCAAACAGAGCCTTATCCAACCCATCAGGGTTGAGGCTCTCATCTTGTACGTCTTCCTTTGGGCCACGGCCAGTTGCGAGCCAGTCAATTCTAACCCCTGCGGTGTCTGCGATCTTGATGAGCTGGCTCATGTTTGGCTCAGAACGACCATTCAGATACTGGCGCAAAGTGGTATCAGCCATCCCTGCCCTCAACGCAAATGAGCGCGCGCTTTCCGTCCCGATAATCGATTCAAGTCTGTTCTTGAATTCACTTTCCATAAAAGCCCTCAAGAAGGAAAGCGTGCTTTCTTTTGGCGCGAGCACTTTCCATTGTTTAACTCATTGATTCATGAGGAAAAGAACAAGAAACCTCAAATGAGTGAATGCGTGAAAAGAAAAGAGTGAATCTTTCCATTGCAAGAGTTTTTGAGTTGATCAATGCTCTCAATTGTTCGCGCAATGCGCGAAAGATTTCTCAAATTGTATCACGGTGACCCCATGAGCATAAGTACAGCCAACCACATCTACGGAGAGCTTAGGAAGCGTGGTTACTCCGTAAGGAACTGGGCCATTGAACGTGGTTTCAGCCCCCGCACCGTACAGGAGTGTATTCACACTTATGCCCCTTGCAAGCACCGGCAGCCAGCCGATGGCACTGTCTCATCGCGAATCATGGCGGGATTGAGTGAAACCCTTGGCGTGGCTCTGTATGGAGATGGCAAATGAAAGAGTGGTTCACATCCATGGAGCTAGTCAGTTTGCCGGGTATGCCTACTACGGTACAGGGCGTGCGATACCGCGCAAGATCTGAGCAGTTCAGTTCACGCAAATGTTCGGATGGCAAAGGCAGTGAGTACCACATAAGCTCGCTGCCCGCAGAAACCCGGCGCTACCTAGCAGAGCAGGCTGTTGCCCTGCAGGGACAAACGGTGACCGATCATGCGGCCGGCGGCAAGGCAATGGCCAAGCTGCTTGCTCGTGAAGTGCCAGTGAAGCCGGATGCGGGCCGCAAATTGCTGACCCTGGGCGCCGCCGCCCGCAAGAAGGTAGATGCCCGGCTGTTGATCCTGCAGGCCGCCGATCTCTTCCTGGCTCCTTATCAAGCATGTCAGCAAGGGGAGGTGGGGCGCCGCGCCTTTATCGAGGCATACCGCACCCGCAGCCTGTCACTCCCTGCGAGCGTCTATGAGCAGCAAAAGCCGTTCAGCCTGATCACCTTGCGGCGCTGGCAAGGCACCCTGGCGGATGCCGGTCCAGCTGCTCTGGCGGGCAATTACCAGCGGGAGCGGCCATCCAGCGTTGAGCAAAGCCCGGATCTGGCCCGATTCCTCACGGCATTGATCACCGCCAAACCGCACTTGGCCAACAAGTGGGGGGCGCTGCATGAGTTGGCGACCCAGTACAGCGAGATGAACCAGCTTGGCTGGCAGATCCCCAGCCAGTCCTCTTTGCGTCGCTGGCTGGTCAAGTGGTTGGCAGAGAACAAGGTGGCCTTTACCTATGCCACCAACCCCGACGCTTACAACAACAAGTACCGCACTGCCATCGAAGAGATGTACCCCTGGATGGGCCAGCCCAACGACGTCTGGGAGTTCGACAGTACCCCTGTCGATGCCATGTTGGTGGATGGCCGCCACAGCATCATCGCGGTGATCGATGTGTTCACCCGTCGGGTGCGGTTGTTGGTGGCCAAAACCTCGTCGAGCGAGGGGATCTGCCTGCTGCTGCGTAAGACCCTGCTGGCCTGGGGCACCCTCAACGACAACGGGGTGATGCGTACCGACAACGGCTCCGATTACGTGAGCCAGCGTGTCATGTCTATCTGCACCCTGCTCGGTATGAACGTCAGCCGCTCCAACGCCTATTCGGGATGGGAGAAGCCGCATATCGAACGTTTCTTCCGCACTCTCTCCCACGGTCTGATCGAGTTGCTGCCTGCCTATGTCGGGCACTGCGTGGCTGACCGTCAGGTGATCGAAGCTCGCAAGAGCTTTGCCGAACGGCTGGAGGAGAAGCGCAAGCCCAATGCAGAGAAGGAGATCTACGAGCTGGCCATGACGGCGGCCGAGCTGCAGATCTTGCTCGATGACTGGCTCGATGCCCGTTACCACAACCGCAAACACAGCTCACTCGGGATGACTCCCAACGAGAAGTACCAAAGCGCCCGCTACCAACGCCGCGCCATTGTCGATGAGTCGGCGCTGGATCTGCTGCTCAACCATATCGGTGAGGCCACCGTTTCCAAGGGCTTTATCAAGGCCGGTGGCCTCAAGTACAGCGCCCCGGAGTTACTGGAGAACAGTTGGAAGAGCCAGCGGGTCAGCGTGTTCCTCGACCCGAGCGACGTGGGTCGCGCCATCTTGTACCGCACTGGCGACTGGAACGAGCGGATCGAGGCCGTGAACCTCGACCTGCTGGGCAATGGCGTCAGCCCGGATGCCTTCCGTGCGGCCAAGCGTGCAGATGCCAAGGCGCTGGCCAGCTTTCGCCGTGAGATGCGCAGTCTCGCCAAGACCTTCGGCGTCAACGAGCTGCATCAGGATGTGGTGCGTCACTTCGTTGACCAGGCCCGTGATGTGGCCCAGTTCCAGCGCGGTGATCTCGGGCTCGATAACCCGGCATTGGCGGCGCTCTCAGGCATTGCCTCACCCAGTGAACCGGCCCAATTCAGCGCGGCAGAGCTGGCTGCGATAGAAGCACGCCGCGAAGAAAAAACGGCCCGTGCCCAGGCGACGGCCGGGCAGGAATCCAGGGCGCTCAAGACCGAGTACGAACAGGCCATGTATCTGGCCGAGAAGGAGTTGGATACCCCGCTCGGCGAGCGGGAGAAGGAGTGGCTGACCAAGTACCTCTACAGCCACAAGCTGATGGCGAAACGGATTATCCGCCATCTGGAAAGTATCAGGGCCACTCGCAACGCCCATGCAAAAGGTTAGCAAGCGGCCCTGTAAAACAACCTCATAAGGACAAAAAGACTATGAAACACAAGATCGTCGAAGTCAAAAACATGATCAAGACCGAGCAGTTGCTCGACAACCTGCTCAACCGTTCCAGCATTGTGCCGGGCATCGGCCTGATCCATGGTCCCTCGGGCTTTGGCAAGACCACCGCCGTGGAGTGGCTGTTCAACCAGGACGAGGTGAACGGCATCTATGTGCGCTGCTACAAAGCCGACACCGTGACCAGCTTGCTGGAGCAGATCGCCAAGGAGATCGGCATTCCCCAGCGCCACAACCTGCGGGCCCAGGTCGATAGCATCGTCGAAGCGGTGCGGGCCGAGGAGCTGGCCATCTTCGTGGACGAGGCGGATTACGTGGTCGGGAATGCCCGCATCATGGAGACCCTGCGCGATATCTATGACGCCACCGAACAGCCGCTGATCCTGGTGGGGATGGAGGAGATTGCCCGTCGCATCAGCCAGCGCAAGCAGCTGTTTAACCGCATCTCTCAGTGGATCGAATTCAAACCCGCCGACCTGGAAGACGTCTCCCTCATCGCCAACGAGATGCTGGAGGTGGACGTGGAGATTGACGACGCCCTGCTGGATCTTATCCGCAAACGCTCGAACGGGGTGGTGCGCACCATCGTCTCGGCCCTGGACAAGATCGAGAAGATGGCCATGGCCTCTGATGCCCGGATTATCCGGCTGGAGGACGTGGACGCCAGCGAACTGCTGCATGACGTGCGCCGCAGCCGGTAGCCGCGAGGACTAGCAAATAACAACAAAGCACGGGAGGGATACCAGTGGTTGATATCAACGATAAGTCCAAGACGGAAGAGGCTTGGTTGTGGATGTGTAAACAGGACTCGTTCGATATGAGTGAGTTACTCGCAGCGACAGACGTTAAGCAAGCAAATTTATATGCCCTGATGCGTCGTTGGTTAGCGAGCGGTCATCTCAGTTGCGTTGTAGAAGGGCCGTTGCGCCAAAGAGAGGTGTTTGGCTGCAATCGGTATCAAGTTTCGGATGTGAATGAACCACCCAAATTTGGCACCAATCAAGGAACTTGCATCTCTCGGAAGAAACGGAAAAGCCGGCGCAAGACCAGCCAACAAAAGATGTGGAACACCATGAAAATCAGTCGGGTGTTCACGTTGACGGAATTGGCGATGACCTCGAATTCAACCAGTAACCATGCAGGCGTTTATGCAAAGGCGTTGGCCAAGGCTGGTTACGTAAAAGTTCAGGCCAAAGCCATGCCACATCGTGGAGAGGTCGCCAAGTACCAGTTGCTGAGAGATACAGGTCGCTTTGCCCCCATTGTCCGCCAAAACGGTTGCTGGGATCAGAATCAGCAGCGGCTCTATCCGTTCCTGGTTGAGGAGGAGAAACATGGACACGTGGCTTGAGGTATTGCAAGCCGAGGTTGGGGCCAGCTCGTTGTCCGTGGTGGCCGAGAAGCTCGGTCTGTCCCGCACCACGATAAGCCTGGTCTGCAACGAGAAGTACCCAGGAGATCTGGCCCGGGTGCAGAAGCTGGTGGAAGGCAACCTGATGGGACACAAGGTGACCTGTCCCATTTTGGGGGAGATCCCGGTGCATCAGTGCCTGGCGTTTCAGCGCCGAAGAGCGGATGAGGTCGGGACCAGACCGATGGACATCAAGCTCTGGAAAGCCTGTCACAGCGGCTGCCCCCATAGCCAGCTCAGTGAGGATCAGCAACTGCGTCGGCCGATGCGGCTGGCCGTCGAACAAGTTGGCAGAGGCGTGGAGAAGGGCGCCCGCTATGACGCCGAGGCCACCCTCTCCAGGTTGCGCCGCCAAGCGAAAAGCGATGGCGAGAACGCCAGCAGCAGCTTGCGCATCTTGGCTGAGCTGCTGGCCGAGGAGCTCAAGATCCTGGGCATCAAATACAACCGGCTGCTCGACAAGGTTGAGAAGCACGGCCAGTAAACCAGCGGGCTCGGGGTGTGCGGTGGGCCCAGTGAGACATCACAAGGAGAACGGGATGAACAGAAATCTGCAGAAGACCGCCGAGCAGTTGCGGATCTGGCTGACGGCGAAAGGGTGCAAGGTGAGTACCAGCCGGGTATGCCATACCCCCTTGCTGGCGGTGACTGGCCCCTTGCCCGAAGCGATGACCAAGCGGGCTGTGTGGGGGCGGGAGTGCCTCGCGGGTGTGGTGCGGGATGTCGCCATCGTGCGCTTTGGTGGTTGCCTGCTGCACTGGCGCCAGTAAGAGAACCAACGGGATTTATCAAGGAGAGCCTTATGCAAGAAGCACAGACCAGCAACACGACCCCGATGCGGCAGAACGCCCAGGGGCACTGGGTACCGGACACCCTCATCTCCCCAGCGGACAAACTGCGCGATGAGGTGGTGATGGCCATTATCGCAGCGGCCCGCGAGCAGCGCTCACTGCTTGCCGCCTTCAAGATCGACGCCATGAAGCAGATCGCCGACTTTGTGGACCTCTCGGCCGAGCAGTACGGGGTGGCCTGGGGCGGCACCAAGGGCAACGTCACCCTGCTCAGCTTCGACGGCCGCTACAAGCTCATTCGAGCGGTGGGGGAGCACCGCAAATTTGATGAACGGATCCAGGCGGCCAAGGTGCTGATCGATAGTTGCATCGAGCGCTGGAGCGACGGCGCCAGTCCTAAGCTGCGGGCCCTGGTGGACCACGCCTTTCGGGTTTCCAAGGCCGGTCATATCGACGTAAACCAGGTGCTCTCCCTGCGTCAGCTCAACATCGAGGACGCCGACTGGGAGCAGGCCATGCAGGCGATCGCCGATGCCATCCAGGTGACCGGCACCAGCCAATACCTGCGGCTCTACGAGCGGGACGGCCAGGGCCGTTACGTTCAGATGAGCCTGGATCTGGCCAAGTTATAAGGGAGGAGTGCGCGATGGAAATCAACGTAGAACAGGCCGAAGAGCAACTGCAGCTCTGTGAACATATCAGCGAGACCGAAGGCACCTGCTATCCCGATGACACCTATGAGGATGGCATCAAGGCCGCGTTGTTATGGGTGCTGGGGCTGGGCCCGGCGCCGTTGAGCGAAGAGGAGTACCAGGATCTGATGCCGCTGCAGTTCGAGCAGTAACAGTGCGAAACAGGGCGGCTGCGCCGCCCTGTCTGCCCGGCGTGGTGGCCGGGTACTGATGAGCAGCCGACCTGGGCCCAGGTCTTCACCGCCTCGAACAAGGAGCACGGCGATGACCAAAACAGAGATGGATATTCGGCTTACCAAGATATTCAGCGCGGCCGCCATTGCACAGGCGACCCCTGATAAACGGGCTGTGTGCAGACAGCTCAAGCAGTTTGATAGAGAGGCTCGTGCCCAAGGGCTGTTTGCCCTGGCAGGAGAGGCCAGCCAGATGCGCTGGCAACTCGTGGCAGAGCTGCAGCAAGCCAGAGCAGCAGAGGTCACTCATGGCGGCGTCTAATTGGCAGGCCCTGCTGGCCTATGTGATGAAGTTTGGCCCCTTGAACCAGCAAGGTGCCGAGCAGTGGCTCGATAGTCATTGCCCTGAGTGGCGCAATGGAAACGATGTGCCTGCCGGTCAAATCTGGGTGGCAAAAGTGGGGAGAAGTCATGACAGCAAGCAATGAACGCACCCGCTTGATCCGGCTGGTGCAGGTGGGCCGCCGCTCCCTGGGGCTGGATGACGAAACCTATCGGGAGCTGCTGGCCCAGCAGAGTGGCAAACGCTCTGCGGCAGCACTGACGATCCAGGAGCTGGACAAGGTGCTGCAGGCCATGAAGGGGGCAGGGTTTAAACCGACGGTTAAACGCTCGGTAAAGGGGGGAAAACAGAAGCGTTTAAGCCCTGTTCGTGGCACGCCGGTCAAGACGGCCGAGATAGGGGTGATCCGGGCTATCTGGATCACTATGCACCGCCATGGCCTGCTGCGTGATGGCAGCGAGACGGCGCTCAATCACTATGTGGAGCGTCAGACGGTGCGGATAAACAACGGGGTGGGTGTGGCCGAGGTGGCTTGGCTCAGTGAGGTGTTGGCTTATTCGGTGCTGGAGTCCCTCAAGCACTGGCATAAGCGGGAGATGGTCAAGGCGCTGCAGGCGGCCAAGAAAACTGTCCCCATCAATGAGAAGACCGGGCGGGTGGCAGGCTATCAGGCCGTTCTCGGGGCGTTTGAGGAGATACAGCATGGATAAGAACTTGGACTTGTTTGCCGACGATCATGAGTCACTGGGTCAGTTGGTGGACCGGTTGGATCAGATCCCTGTGGCCGAGCTGACTGCCAAATGGCCCAAGGCGCTGGCCGAGCTGGTCGATGTGCTCGCCTGTGAGCTGGGGCGCGGCGGGATGGCGGCAAATAAGGCCTTGGCCCAGGCCCGCAAGCTGGCATTGGTGCAGGCTCACTATATGGGGGGCCGTGCCTACTACATCCCCACCGGCGATCATCTCAAGGCCGCGCTGCGCGACCGGGCCATCTGGGATGAGTTCAACGGCCGCAACATCGACCAGCTGGCACGCAAGCACGGGCTCTCGGTGCCCCAGACCTATGCGGTGGTGGCAGAACAGCGGCAGCTGACACGGCGCCGCCATCAGCCTGACTTGTTTGGGCATCAATAGTGAACTAATTCACAGAACGTAAAAGCCCCGTTACAGCGGGGCTTTTACTATTAATAATTCAATTGGCTTTGTTTTTAATGTAGTTAGATAAATACGGAGAGTAATTGGCAACGTCGCTATAGTATGTGATACGTGCAATCACTTCGACGCTATGCCTTAGTCTCCAGTTAATTATTAGGAAAACAATCATCAGTGTTGAAAAAGTCACTGATATCAAAACCAACATGAAGCCTTGCAGAGAAAATAGGATATCCCAAAAGGCTGAAAAAGAGAGCGATAGTTCTTGTTTTTGATCCCAAGGTAGAAAGCTTAATGGATATATAACACCGGCATAAAACAGCATGAGTACAGCGAAAATAGAAAAACTCACTAGATTCACGGAATCAGCCCCTCCTTTCAGCTCGGCATTCAACGCATGATTTCTCTTGGCTTGACGCTCTATCTTTACCACTAATTGGTCAATGGCTTCCCGTTCCTCGTTCAGATTTGCTCGTAATTCTGGGGATGTAAGAATCGAGAGATTTACCGTTCTCTGATGTTCAAACGCTAAACCAATACGAAATGCAGCAGACCGTTGAGATTCTTCTGCTTGCTTCTTCGCTTCTAATTTTCCCGAAAGTTCGGCTACTTTATTAGCCATCGCTAGCTTTACTTCTTCACAGTTTTCAAATGGAGAGAAATTGTACTTTGATATACAATTATCTAAAGATGGAAGCTCTTCAGTTTCCCAAAAATTGTCCGTAATCTCATTCAACGCCTCTTCTCTTGTGCGTTCATTATACCACTTGAAATATCGAACATTAGTCTCCGCAGCGGCTGATTCTGAATCTATTAAGTGATGAGTAGCTTCATTTTTCAATTTAGCAAATTCAGACTGATTAGATACAATTTTGGTAATTAAAAAAGCGGCAAAGATGCCGACGATAGCACCTGAGGTCTGACTGATAGTACTAAAAAAAACATTCCAATCCACGATAACTCCCTGATTAACAGTGTGTTTTTATGTTTATCTAGTCATGTCGACATGTATGGGACGCTATCACATTCATTTGGCCCCATAAAGCTACATATTCTAGGGGTTATGTATCAAATGCGGAGATATAAGGAATTATTCCCACTAACCTACCATAAACCCCTGCCATTAAGGCCCCTCGGTACGCTGCGATAACGCAGTTAATCGAGGGGCCTTTTATGTTGCCTGATACCTACCCCATAGCGCTTGCCTGGTTGCTCCGTCCTGATGTGGAAGGGGGCGAGGTCAACCACCCGGCCGACCGTGGCGGCCACACCAAGTTCGGCATGGCCGATGCCGCCGACGGCAAGAAAGACGGCATGCTCGATCTCGATCGCGATGGCAGGCCGGATATTGCCGTCGGCGATGCGACCCCTGCCCACGCCCAGCTGTTTTACCGCGCGAACTACTGGCTGCCAGCCCGTTGCGACAGGGTTGATAGCGTCTGCCCGCTGATTGCCATCGCCCTGTTCGATGGGGCCGTGCATCACGGCCCTGGTCGCTCGGTGCGCCAGTTGCAGCAGGCGCTCGGCGTCATGGTCGATGGTGTGCTGGGCTCGCAAACCTTGCGGGTGCTGGCCGCCAAGACGGGGCGGGACGGTGGTCGGGCCCTGCTGCTCACGCTGCTTGAGATCCGCGCCGGCTTCATGCTCGGCATCGTGCGCAAAGACCCGAGCCAGTGGGCCAATGCCCATGGCTGGATCAACCGCCTGCTTCGCCTGCAGAGCTACCTGCTCTCGACCCGGTTCGGTGAGGGGGCTGCATGAGCAAACCCAGCCTCATCAACAAGCGCCGCCAGGCGTTGCAGGGGATCCAGGCCGCCGGCTATTTCGGCATCCCCGAACTCAAGAACCCCCGTTACCTCGCCTGCTTCAAGGATGGGCGCCGCGCCCATCTGAAGGCCTATCTGGCCGAACCCGCCTCCATGGACCTGGAGACGATCCCGCTCTACAGCCATCACGCCACTCGCCAATCCCTGTACGAGCAGGGCTGGCGGTCGGTGGGCGAGCTGGATCGCCTGCGGGCCCGTGCCCGTCTTACCCCAACCCAACCTAAGGAAGCCCATCATGCCTGATTCCCTGTTACCCCAAGCAAAACCTGCGCTCAGGAGCCGCGCCGTCATCGGGGGCGTCATCGCCGTGGGGGCCGGTATCGCCGGCCTGTTCGGCGTGTCGATCGATACCGGTACCCAAGCCAGCCTGGTCTCCACCGCCGTGGATCTGGCCAGTGCCGTCGGCGGCCTGCTGGCCATCTGGGGGCGCCTCAAGGCGACCCACGTCATCAAATAAGCCATCAAGTAAGGCAGGAGACACCCTTGAGCGACCCCATAGACCGCGCCCAGCAGCTCGACGCCGAGCGGACCGGGCGCCTTATTGACGCCCACCGGGCAAGGCCCAAACCCCGTGGCGATGGCATCTGCTGCGATTGTGATGAGCCCATCCCGATTGCACGGCTGCATGCCGAACCCGATGCGCCGCGTTGCATCGAGTGCCAGACCCTATTCGAGCGCAAGGAGGCAATCCGTGTGGGATTTCATCGTTAAGAACTGGGGGCCCCTGTACGCCCTGGCCAGTCTGGTGGGGTTGATTGTCATCATCCTGCTCTCCAAGACCTATGCCAAGCGTGAGGATGTCACCGGCCTGGCCGCCAGGGTGGCCAGGGTCGAGCAGCAACTCTCGGATCTGCCGACCGAGAAGGAGCTGCACACCCTGCAACTGGAGATAAGCGAATTGCGCGGCGAGCTGCGGGCACTGGCGCCGGAGCTGCGCCAGGCTCGCCGGCTCGCCGACCTGCTGCTGGAAAATGAACTCAAGGAGAGACCATGAGCATTCAAGGAATATTGGACGCCCAGCAACGCCTGGTGATCTTGCGATCCTTGCTCGATATCGGCGGGGCGGCCAACGAATCGATCCTGAATGACTGCCTCGACCAGCTGGGTACCGGCCGGGTGTCCCGGGATCGGGTCAAGACCCTGCTGGCCTGGCTGGATGAGCAGGGGCTGGTGCGCATCGAGAAATTGGCCCAGGTGCAGGTGGCCCATCTGACCGGCCGTGGCCAGGACGTGGCCGAAGGGCGATCCAGCGTGCCTGGCGTCAAGAAGCCCCGTGCCGAAGATTGAGGGAGGATGACCATGGCCGAGAAACCGACCCGGGGCCGGGCCAGCAAGGTGTGGCTGCTGCCCGAAGCTATCCGCAACGCCCTCAACGAGATGCTGCGCGACAAGGCCAACAGCCAGGCCGCCATCCTGGACGAGATCAATGGCCTTATCGAGGGGGCTGGGCTGCCCGATGATCTCAAGCTCTCCCGCTCTGGGCTCAGCCGCCACGCGAGCCAGGTGGAGCAGGTGGGCCAGCACCTGCGGGATTTGCGGGAGACCACGGCGGCACTGACTTCCCAGCTCGGTGACAAGCCGATGGGGGAGACCACCAAGCTCATCCTGGAACTCGGCCGCTCCCAGTTGTTCAAGGCGATGCTGGCCCAGGTGCAGAACCCGGAGGAGGCGGTGGATATCGACATGCTGAAAAACGCCATGTTGGCTGCCCAGCGCCTCGAATCCACGGCCATGCAGAGCCACAAGCGGGAGAAAGAGATCCGCCAGGCCTTTGCCGAGGAGGTGGCCGCCAAGACGGAGGCCATCGTCACCCAGGCGGGCTTGAGCGGTGAAGCCGCCGCCGAGATACGGCGCGAAATCCTGGGGATTGTCTGATGACCACGATCGCACAGACCCCTATCGCCCAGCAGTTGGCCCAGACCCTCGGTACTGAATACAGCCCCGACGAGGTGCTGCTGCCCTACCAGAAGATTTGGATAGCTGACGAGAGCCCGCTCAAGATCGCCGAGAAGAGCCGTCGTACCGGGATCACCTGGGCGGAGGCGGCCGACGCCACGCTTACCGCTTCCAAATCCAAGCCAGCTGGCGGTTGCCACCACTTTTATGTGGGCAGCAACAAGGAGATGGCCCGGGAGTTTATCGATGCGGTGGCCATGTGGGCCAAGGCATTCAATAAGGCTGCCGGTGAGATCCAGGAGGAGGTGTTCACCGACGACGAGGACAAGGCAATCCTCACCTTCGTGGTCTATTTCGCTTCGGGCTTCAAGGTGCAGGCCCTCTCCAGCAACCCCTCCAACCTGCGGGGGATGCAGGGCAATGTCACCATCGACGAGGCGGCGTTCCACGACCGGCTCGCCGAGGTGCTGAAAGCCGCGCTGGCGCTGACCATGTGGGGGGCCAAGGTACGCCTTATCAGTACCCATAATGGCGTCGATAACCTGTTTAACCAGCTTATCAACGACAGCCGGGCGGGCAAGAAACGCTACTCCATCCACACCATCACACTCGATGACGCCTGCCGCCAAGGGCTCTATCGCCGCATCTGCCAGGTCAAAGGTATGTCCTGGTCCCAAGAGGCAGAGGATGCCTGGAAGGAGGGCCTCCTCAAAGACACCGCCACCGAAGAGGATGCGCTGGAGGAGTATTTCTGCGTGCCCAAGCAGAGCAGCGGCGTCTATATCAAGCGAACCCTGATCGAGCGGGCCATGCAGCCGGATATCCCCATCCTGCGCTTCACCACCCCCAAGGACTTCGAGCTGCAAAGCGAGGAGACCCGCAAGGCGGTGGCGGAGATCTGGTGTGAGGAGAATCTCAAGCCCTGCCTGGAAGCGCTCGATCGCAATTGCCGTCATGTACTGGGGGAGGACTTCGCCCGCAAGGGGGATCTCTCGGTGTTTGTTCCGCTATCCATCGCGACCAGCCTGCGCAAGACCGTGCCCTTCGTGGTGGAACTGGTCAACGCTCCCTATGAGACCCAGCGCCAGATCCTGTTCTACCTGCTGCAGGGGCTACACCGCTTCACGGCGGCCGCCTTCGATGCCACCGGTAACGGCGGTTATCTGGCAGAAGCTGCTCGGCTGCGCTGGGGCGCCAGCATGATCGAGTGCGTGATGCTCAGTGACCCCTGGTACCGGGAGTGGATGCCCAAGCTCAAGGCCGAGTTCGAGGACGACAACCTGGTGATCCCGCGCCATGCAGACGTGCAGGACGACCTCGGCAAAATCCAGGTCATCAACGGCATTCCCAAGATCGACAAGGGCAAGAACACCGGCCAGGGCGGCCAGCAGCGCCACGGCGACTTTGCCGTGGCCTTGGCCATGGCCGTGCGGGCCAGCTGGATGGAGGGGGGCGCCATCGAGTTCACCCCCTTACCTGGTAAACACGATTCAGAGCGCAACGACGACTATCACCGATATGAGAGAGGGGGTTGGTAATGGCCGGACTCATCGACATTCATGGCAACTCGCTGCGCCTGCAGAAAGAGCCGCAAACCGAAAACGACGCCAAGCTGGCCCAACTGCGCCGTCACTACAGCGAACACCCCACGGTGGGGCTCACCCCGGGCAAGGCGGCCGCTGCGCTCAAAGAGGCGGAGGAGGGGAGCCTCATCGCCCAGTGCGAGCTGGCCGAAGACATGGAAGAGAAGGATGCCCATCTGCAGAGCGAGCTCGGCAAACGGCGCCGGTCCCTGCTCGGGGTGAGCTGGACCATAGAGCCGCCCCGCAATGCCACCCCCGCCGAGCAGCGCGACTGCGAGATGATCCGGGAACTCTTGGAGGACTTCACCTGGTTGGATGATGCCATCTTTGACGCCACCGATGCGGTGCTCAAGGGATTCAGTGCCCAGGAGTTCAGTGGCTGGGAAATGGTGGAGGGACTGCAGCTCCCCAAGGGCATCGTCTGGCGCGATCCCGCCTGGTTCCAGACCCACCCGGATGACTGGAACCAGTTGCGACTGCGGGACGGCAGCAAGGAGGGGGCGGCCCTCAATCCGTTCGGCTGGGTCATGCACAAGGCCAAGTCGAAGTCGGGGTATCTCGCCCGCACCGGCCTTATCCGCACCCTGGTCTGGCCCTTCCTGTTCAAGAACTACAGCGTGCGGGATCTCGCCGAGTTTCTGGAGATCTATGGCCTGCCGGTGCGTCTGGGTAAATACCCGGAAGGGGCCACCGAGAAGGAAAAATCCACCTTGCTGCAGGCGGTGCTCTCCATCGGCCATAACGCCGGCGGCATCATCCCCCGGGGGATGGAGATCGAGTTCCAGAATGCGGCCAACGGTCAGGCCGATCCCTTCGTGGTGATGATGGACTGGTGTGAGCGCTCCATGAGCAAGGCCATCCTGGGGGGAACCTTGACCAGCCAGGCCGACGGCAAGAGCTCGACCCATGCGCTCGGCAACGTCCACAACGAGGTGCGCCAGGAGGTACGGGATGCAGACCTTCGCCAGCTCGCCGCGACCCTGACCCGGGATCTGGTCTATCCGCTGTTTGCCCTGAACGGCAAGAGCTTCCAGGGGCCGCGCCGCTGCCCGCGCCTGGAGTTTGACGTGACCGAGCCCGAGGACATGCGCGATCTGGCCTATCCGCTGCGGGCCCTGGTGGGCATGGGGATGCAGATCCCGGCGCAGTGGGTGCGGGACAAGCTGCAGATCCCGGCACCCAAGGAAGGGGAAGAGGTGCTGGTCATCGTCGACAAGCAGGCAGGGGTCGGGGAGGCGGCTCTCAGGGCGCAGGGATTGGCGGCGCTGGCGGCTAAGCCCCCTGTCCAGGGTGATAACAATGACGCCCAGCTTGCCCGCCTGCAGGCCGAGGTGGCCCCTTTGCTCGCCGGCATGACCGACGCCGTCCAGGCACTGGTGATGCAGTCCACCACCCTGGAGGAGATCCGGGATGGCTTGCTGGCGCTGGAGCCCAACCTCAGTCATGACGAGCTGGGGGCGCTGCTGGCCCAGGCCATTGCAGCCAGCGAACTGCTCGGCATGCTGGAGATGGAGGAGGGCAACTGATGCCCGTTCGTTACGGCAGTCTGCCGTTCGAGGAGGCGATCGCCTTCTTTCGCCAGAAGCTGAATATGCCGAGCGAGCGTTGGGCCGATGTGTGGCGGGATGCCCATAACCGCGCCTTTATGGTGGCGGGGGCGACCAAGACGGACTTGCTGGCGGACCTGCGCGGGGCGGTGGACAAGGCGATAAGCGAAGGGCAATCCATCGGGGCCTTTCAGAAGGAGTTCAAGGAGGTCGTGGCTCGCCACGGTTGGGAGCATACCGGCCCGGCATCCTGGCGCTCTCGCGTCATTTTCGAGACCAACCTGCGCCAGAGCTACAACGCCGGGCGTGATGACCAGATTGAGCGCATCAAGCACAAGCGCCCCTATGCGCTCTATCGTCACGGCGATTCCGAGCACCCCAGGGAGCTGCACCTCAAGTGGAACAACCTGGTGCTGCCGGTGGACCATCCCTGGTGGGATACTCACAGCCCCAGCAACGGCTATGGCTGCAAGTGCAAGAAGTTCCTGCTCTCCGAGGCGGATCTCAAGCGGCGGGGGCTGACGGTGGGCCAGGCACCGGATGACGGCAATTATGAGTGGGTGGACAAGGCGACCGGGGAGATACACCGGATCCCCCGTGGCATCGATCCGGGTTTCGATTACCGGCCAAAGACGCCTGCAGCCCTGACCGAGGCGATGGCCAAGCGGGAGGCGGCGAAACCCGCGCTGGCCGAGCGCTTGCCGCAGCGGTTGGTGGAGAGCGCCTTTTCGACGGCCAAGGGGGTGACGGCGCAGGGGGTCAGCGATCTGCTGGCCCAGCTTCCCGCCCCCCAGCGCGAGCCCTTGGCGGCCTTCCTCAAGGCGCACCCAATCAAGACCCTGTTTATCAAGCAGACCGAGATGGGCAAGGGAGCAGCAGGGCTCAAGGTTGCGCCGGCTATTGCCGAGTACCTGGGCACAGACCCTTACCTGGTGCGCTCCCTCTATTACACGCGGCGGGCCAGCGCGACCAACGGCTTTACGGCCAAAAGCTGGGGCCATCTGGTTATCAAGGTCAAGGCCGGTGATACACTCAAAGCGGTGGATATGCAGGCGGTGCAAGCGGCAGCGGCCGAGGTGGTGACCGATGCCCATGCCAACACCGGGCCCCGCCAGTGGCAGCCAAGGGGGACCAGCGGCGAGACCCTGCGCCGTCACTGGAGCATCTCCGCCAACGTCGGCGGCAAGCAGGGAGAGTCAGCCCAGCGGCTCTCAACCTGGTTGCACGAGCTGGGCCACCAGGTTCACTTCTGGGCCGGGGAGCCTGACCTGACGGGAGTGGGGCTGCTGACGGAGTATGCCGGCAAGACCAGGATGGAAGCCGCCGCCGAGGCGTTTGCCGCCTGGGTCTTGGCGAGGGATGCCATGGTGGCGCATTTCCCCGAGTTGGCCAAACGGGTGGAGGCCATGCTGGCCCAGGCCACGACCGCCAGCCGCAAAGGAGAGAAAGGATGACCCTGTTGGAGCAAGCCAGCGCCCTGCTGGCAGAAGATGGCCCCTTTACCCTGGCACAGGCCAAGGCGCTGGATGCCTTGTGCGAACAAGCCGAAGGTGAAGAGGCCGACCTGCTGGGGGATCTCTGGGCTGCCGCCATGGCTGCGGCCGATGAGGAGGCCCTGCACTTTATGACCACCTTCGAGGATGACGTCTGATGGCGGGCAGCTTTATCGCCATCAGCCACCACGGGGTGGTTGATGCCCATGAGCTGCTGGCCCGGCTCTATCAGCGCACCGGCGACTTGAGCGAGCCTCTGGCGGATATCGGCGAGGGGCTGGCGCTCTCCCACCGGGATCGCTGGGATGTGCAGGAGACCCCGGAAGGGGAGCACTGGGCCCCGCTCTCGGACAAGTACCGCGCCCGCAAACCGCGCCATGCCGACGAGGTGCTGCGTCTCAACGACGATCTGCGCGACACCCTCAACTATCAGGCCGATCCCCAGGCCCTCTACTTTGGCACCCCGCTCGAATATGGCGCCGCTCACCAGTTCGGCCGCCCCGAGAGCAATCTGCCCGAGCGCCCCTATCTGGGGCTGTCGGCAGCAGACCAGCAGAGCGTGCTGGAGACGCTGGAGGGATATCTCATAACTGATTGAAAAGGATTGAGATTTAGTTAGAGTCAATGTCATCATATCCAGAATTCGATTGAGGCTGGTGCATGATGAGCGAACAAGTTGTGAATAGTGGAATTTCAATACCGTTAGGTAATGGAAGAACAGATAAAATATTTTCTTCGATTGAGCAATACAGGAACTTTCTTGAGAGTGAGATAGGTTTTTGGCGTTGGCTTAGTGTAAATGCATATTCACCCCAAATAGACATTTACAGAATTGCCAAACAATTATGTATTGACCATTTATTTTGGGATCCAAACTTTGAAGATCTTGAAGCGCATATAGAAACGTTGATTGAAAAAAGCAGTACATGGTTACCAATATATTCATTTACACCTGAAGGGCAATTTATTGAAGACATTCGTAATAACTATGGGCCGGTTATTGCTTCGTTTGCCTTGCTAAGTATCTGTGATTTAAAATTTGATGGCTTTGTGAATTACTATGGCTCTGGTTCTCATTATCACAATATGCTTATTGCATTTAGCTCACAGAATGCAACAGCTATAAATTTAGTTTTGTTATTTAAAAGCAACATGGGTGTTCATTCGCAAAATGCACATGAAGAATCAATAAAGAAAAGAATTGAGCAATTAATGATGACGCTCACATCTGTAGAAACTCAATTAGTCCAGTCTGTAAATGAGTACAACGGAAAATTTGATGCTGTTTTACAGCAACAGAATGAGTTGTATGAGGATACCAAAAACAAATATAAGCGATTAACCTTGCGTATATTGCGAGCAATTAACCGTGTTGGACAAAATGCTAAAGAAAAACTGGATAATGCTCGCAAGGATGTTAAACTGGCTGCCACTGCATATCATGAGCAGGTTGACCTCGATGCTTCAGTTAGTTACTGGACAAAAAAGAAGTTGAGTAACAGCATAAGTGCATTTGTTTGGTTCATATGTGGCATAGTAGGTTCGATAGCATTAACATTTTTATTGTTGGTGAAATACTATACGGAAGGTGGAATCGTTGGCCTCTCGATGCAATTAGCCAAAGCAGGAAATGAGAATATAGATAGAACAGCCGGAATATCTAATAATATAGGGAGCGTTGTTGGGGGCGGTGTAGGAATGGAGCATTTGGTGCTCAATGCAACTGGTGCGGCTCTAGTGGTAACATTGATGGCAGTAATGATTAGGGTTGCATTACGTCAGTTCAATACCTATTCCCATCTCAGTCTTGAGGCGGCAGAACGCGTCACCATGGTCAAAACCTATCTGGCCCTGCTAAACGAAGGCAAGCTGAAGTCTGACCAAGATCGTCATCTGGCATTAGAGGCTCTGTTCCGCACTTCTCAGACCGGGATGATTGCCGAAACCTCATTTAACAGTCCTGTTGATATCATAGTGAAATCACTAGCAGACAAGGCGAAGGTATAGCTGTTTGGATTACAGCCCCATCCCAGAGGATGGGGTACATGGTTTGACGGCGTTTTATGGCCATTTAAACACCATTAAACAGCCATACTCATGCTCTGACCGGAGGTAGTATGCAAGACACCATTTCTGTAGTCGTTGATGGGATAGAGTTCAACGCTAGCTACATCGTTGTTGGGGACAAACTTATTATCACCCTACCTGATGGTTCACAGCGTAGAACTGAGTTAAGAGGCTTGTCTCCAGAGAGTGCAGCTAAACCTCACCTTAGAAGCTATGCACATGACCTTAAGAGAGCAGAGAACAGATAGGGAGTCTTTCATGCTGGATTGGATTATCACCAATAAAGAGTGGCTTTTTAGCGGTATCGGCGGCGTAATTATAACTATTTTGGTGGGTGTTTTTATGCGTTCAGGTAACCAGCTCAAGCAGTCACAAAAGTCGGGTGATAACAGCAATAATTACCAAGCTGGCACCTCGATTACTGTGGAGCATAAAGACAATGATAAATGACCATAATCAACGGCAAGAGGCTGGTTCTAATAGCACAAATTATCAGGCAAAGGAAATAAATATATTCCAAGGGATATCTGTGCGTGATGCTAAAGATATTGCTATTGATGTATACAGTCAAAACTTTATTAAACTGTCAGAAAATGCAGCTCAGGTTGCATTGGCTCGAGTTGAAAGGTTTATTGATGAGTTCTTGGTAAAACTGCAGTCAACTAATGCTTCATTGTTAGACAGAATGAATGAGCCCTCTATTCAAAACTCACTCTACTCGGCACAGAAACAGTATGCTATTACTGGGGATGAGAAGCAAAAAAATATTCTTTTGAATTTTATGGTGCAAAGATGCGAAAGTGAAGAACGAGGGATCCATCAAATAGTTCTGGATGAAGCAATAAACATAATATCAAAATTAACATCTGAACAGATGGACGTTTTAACACTCAGCTTTGTTATATGCAGGCTGATGGATAATGAGATAAATAATTTCAATTCGTTCTTAACGCATATTGATTTAAATGTATTGCCATTTATCTCTGTTTTAGATTGCCCCAATTCTATGTATGAGCATCTTGCATATTTAGGTGTGGCGACAATTGAATTTACGGGAAGGGTGCCGCAGTTATACAACTCGTACAGGGAGCGATATGCAGCCGTTTTTTCTAAGGGACTATCACCTGATGAAGTGAATCAATTCAAAAAAGATACTGGCATTTCTGATGAATATTTCATCGGGCATCATGAATTACCACTTTCTTTACAGTTGGCAGCATTGAACAAAAACTCATTGTTGAATGCGTGCGATAGGGATGGAGTATCAATGGATGTTAGGGATAAATTAAGTGCGCTGCTGTTAAGTAATACAATGAATGGTGAAGAGGCTAAGGCGCATCTAATTAAATATCGACCCTCGATAGCAGATCTTTTTTCAAAGTGGGACAACTCTTTGATCTCTCACATCAATATCACCCCGGTCGGTGTTGCTATCGCACAGGCTAATTTGTTACGAAAAACAGGGAAGCATCTTTCATTAGAACTGTGGTTAAAAAACTAAGTATTAACCCACCATAAACCCCATCCCCTTTCATGCCGCCGCACTATGGCGGCATGAACATATCCAAGCCCCCATATGCAGCGCCCCCCGTGGCCATTCTCCATACCCACCCCGCAAGCGGGGAGCGGCTGGCGGTGCTCGATGCGCAATTAAGCCCTCAAAGCGATGGCTGGCACCAGCTGCTGCCGGTCGGCCCCTTCAAGGCCCGTGATGGTCGCCCCTTTGATGTGCCTGGTGGCCACTGGCAGCTCGACAAAACTATCGCCACCACCCTGATCAACCGGGCCAAGGCGCTCGGCCAAGACATCCTTATCGACTACGACCATCAGACCCTCAAGACCGACCAGAACGGCCAGCCCGCCCCGGCGGCCGGTTGGTACAACGGCGACGAAATCGAGTGGCGCGAGGGCCAAGGTCTCTTTATCAAACCCCGCTGGACCGAACGGGCCGCCGCCCTGGTCGCAGCCAAAGAGTATCGCTTCCTGTCCGCAGTATTCCCCTATGACACCGAGGGCCGCCCCCTGGAGCTGCGCATGACCGCCATCACCAACGATCCCGGGGTGGTGGGCATGCAGGCACTGGCGGCCCTGAGTGCGTTGCCTACCCACACCGGCCCGTTGGCCACCCCCGCCCAAGCGGCACAAAAGGAGAAAACCATGAACGAGCACTTGATCGCGCTGCTCGGCAAACTCGGCATTCAGCTGGGGGCCGATGGTCAGCTTACCACCGAGCAGGGTACCGCCGCTCTGGCGGCCTTCGACAGCCTGCAGGCCAGCGCCAAGAAGGCGCCGGAGCTGGAGGCGGCGCTCTCGGCCGAGAAGACCGCTCTGGCCGCCCTCAAGGCACAGACGACGTCAGTACAACAAGGTGCCCAGGTTGACCTGGCGCAATACGTGCCGGTGGCGACCTACAACGCCCTGGTCACCCAGGTGGCGGCATTGACCGCCCAGGTGGACACCACCGACGCCGCGACCCTCATCAAGGAGGCCCGTACCGCAGGCAAGGTGGTGGCGGCCGAAGAGGAATACCTCACCGCCTACGCCGCCCAGAAGGGGGTGGCCGCCCTCAAGGCGCTGCTGGAGCCGCGCCCGGCCATCGCCGCGCTCACGGCGAGCCAGACCGCCGCCGTCACCCTGCCGGAGAAGAAGGGGGAGGCCGTGCTCTCGGCCGAGGACAAGTACGCCGCCGACCATCTCGGCATCAGCCACGAGGACTTTGCCAAGGCCAAGGCCTGAGCAAGCCCCGTTTCACACGAAGGCAGTTCTGTTTAACCAGAGAAGGAATAGACCATGGCCATGATTACACCCGCGCTGCTGCAGTCCCTCTTCACCGGCTTCAAGAAGAACTTTGAAGACGCCAAGAGCGAGGCGCCGACCCAGTACACCAAGATCGCCACCGTGATCAAGTCGACCACCAAGTCCAACACCTATGGCTGGCTCGGCAAGTTCCCGAGCTTGCGCAAGTGGGTCGGGGATCGGGTGATTGAGTCGATGAAGACCCACGGTTACCAGATCGTCAACGAAGACTTCGAAGCCACCGTGGCCGTCGATCGCAACGATATCGCGGACGACGAGCTGGGCATCTATGCCCCGCTGTTCGCCGAGATGGGGCGCTCGGCCGGGGTACATCCCGACGAGCTCTGTTTCGGTTTGCTGGGAGCCGGTTTCACCACCCCCTGCTACGACGCCCAGTATTTCTTCGATACCGATCACCCGGTCTACCCCAAGGTCGATGGCACCGGCACCCCGGCGCTGGTTGCCAACCTGGTGGTGGATGGCGCCTATACCGGCGAGCCCTGGTTCCTGCTCGATACCAGCCGCGCCCTCAAGCCGATCATCTTCCAGGATCGCAAGTCCCCCGAGCTCATCGCCATGACCAAGATCGACGACGAGGCGGTGTTCACCCGCAAGGAGTTCCGTTACGGGGTGGACTGCCGCGATGCCGCTGGCTTTGGCTTCTGGCAACTGGCGTTCGCCAACAGGCGGGCACTGACCCCCGACAACCTGTGGGATGCCTACAGCCGGATGCGGGAGTTCCAGGCGGACGGTGGCCGCAAGCTCGGCATCAAGCCGACCCTGCTGGTGGTGCCAGCGTCGCTTGAGAAGTTGGCGACCAAGATGCTGGAGCGCGAGCTGGAAAGCAGTTCCAGCAACGAGCTCAAGGGCAAGCTGGAGCTGGTGGTGGCTGACTACCTGTAAGCGACACCGAGTTGTTTAACGGCGGGGTGAAGCGAGCGCAGTGTGGGCGTTTAACCCCCGTTTAAACCGGATCCTGGATTGAACGAGACAGAGGGAAACATGAGATGGAACACGAGATGGAACAGGCTATTCGCGTTGGCATCACATCAACGGTTCGTCAGGTCTATTTTCGCGCGGGCCTGGCGATTGCACCTGGCAAGTCTGAGCTGGCTGTGTCGCCTGTGCAGTGCGAGACCCTGGAGGCCGATCCGCGCCTGGTGGTCACCCGCCTGGGTCAAGACATCGCCCCTGCGACTGCTGATGCACCGCAGACGAACGGGGATCTGGACGCAGCAGTGGGCGGCCTGACTGGCTCGGGCTATCTGGCGGGCGTCGCCACCCTGGATGGCAAGGTCACCCCGTTGGCCGAGATGAAGGTCGATGAGCTGCGTGAACTGGCCGTGGAGATGGCGATCCAGGGGGCCGCCGGCATGAAGAAGGCCGAGCTGGTGGCTGCCATTGCGGCGACCGAGGTGCAATACCCGGTCAAGGACGAGGCTGGCGTCACCACTGAGCCGCCTGCCGACCCCGTGGCCGAGGACGCCTGATATGTACGCCAGCGTCAACGACATGGTGACCCGCTTTGGCGAGGCGGAGTTGTTGCGCCTGGCCATGACCCCGGCCGGCGAGCTGGATGAAGCGGCGATCACCGTCGCCCTGCAGGACGCCTGCGCCCTGATCGACGGCTACCTGGCGGGGCGATACCCGCTGCCGCTGGCCCATGTCCCGAGCGCCCTGGTCCCCATCTGCGCCGACATTGCCCGCCACCGCCTCTATGACGAGCAGGCGCCGGAGCAGATAGCCAAGCGCAATGAGGCGGCTCTGGCCTTCCTCAAATCGGTGGGCAAGGGGGAGCTGGCGCTGGGGCTGGCGGCCGATGGCGAGCAGTTGGAGAGCCAGAATCTGGCCCAGTTGCAGTCCGATGGCCGGGTGTTTGGGCGGGGCAGTGGGGGCTTCCTATGAGCGAGCAGGGACTCGATTACTTGGCGGCAGGGGAGCGGCTGCGCGAGCTACTGCTGCCCTTGAAAGCCGAGGGGCTCAAGGAGGTGTTTGTGGCCACCGACATGGCGGCTGCCACCAACCTGGCGCAGGTTCATCCGGCCATCCACATCCTCTACCAGGGGGAGCGGCCGCTGGAGGGTAGCCAGTCCGGGCGGGTGAGCCACTTCGAGCAGCTCTGGCTGGTGCTGCTGGTGCACCGTGCCACCCCGAACCAGCCGAGCGCCGGGGTGTGGATGGGACGCATCCTGCAGGCCGTGGCGGGTCGGCCCTATGAGAGCAGCGTGTTCAGTCGGGCGGCGAGTCCTGCCCGACCGAGTTACCAGGGCGGGGTGGCATTTCTGCCGCTCGCCTTCAATGTGACCGTGAAATTCAAAGGAGAACGCTGATGAGCGAAACACTGCACCTGGAAGGGGATCTCTTTATCGAGACCTTCACCAACAACGTCTCGAACGGGGTGATTGGCCCGGTGGACGTCAACAGCCTGGAGGTTAAACCCGACAGCGACAAGATCAGCATCCCGAGCAAGCGCAAGGGCAAGCTGGGCCAGGCGCGGGAGACCTACTTCGTGCCCAAGCCCGCCACCATCAATATCAAGACCAGCGAGATCCCGCCGGTGCTGCTGGCAGCCGCCTTTATGGGGCTGGAGAGCGCCATCAACCAGGGGGCGGGCACGCTCACCGACGTGGCGCTGACCCTGCCTGCCCACCCCAAGTGGGTGAGCCTGGGCAAGACCAACCTCTCGGCCACCGGCCTGGTGGTGAATGAAGGGGCCACGCCGCTGGTGCTCGGTACCGACTTCGAGATCAACTATGCCCTGGGGTTGCTGCGAGCTACCAAGGCGGGGGCGGTGGCAGATGGCGGGCCCGTGACCGTCAGCGCCAGCTATAACGCCGTCACCGGCACCCGTATCGCCGGCAACGTGCAGCCGGAGGTGAAGGCGAAACTGATCCTGGATGGGCGCAGCGTGATTGGCGGTGAGGCCATTCTGCTGACGGTGCCCCGCGCCAGCCTGGCCCCCAAGAAGGCGGTGGACTTCCTAAGCGACAAGCCCATCGAGATCGAACTGGAAGGGGAGCTGCTGGCTCTGGATGGCGAGGATGCGCCTTTCTATGTGGATCGGCCGGAGACGGTGTAGGGGGGGATAAGAAACGGCGGGGAGCCCCGCCGTTTCTATCAACTGAGAATGAAACACTAATATGAATTTATGATTCTCAGGAACGCACTATCTCTTCCGACATTCGGTAATTGTTGGTCCGTCATCTGGATTATTGTATTCATAGCGGTGAGAGTAATTTGATTGGTTGTTAGTGGAACCAATCCTTGGACTAACCCTCTGTAGCTTGGAGCACATGATCGTAAAGTGAGCCGAGCAGCAAACTCCCGATCTGTAGGAAGTTTGACAACTTCCTTTAACTCTTCCTCCGTAAAGCGGCTGATCATGGCATCGTAGTGGGGGATCGCTACACCAGATACACCATAACCATTACCAATCCTGGTCATTACTAATGTTTTGACATAACTTCGCCTCACAGCTTCTGGGATGCGTCCCGTTGCTGGGACATAAGCGAGCAGGCTCTTGGCATGTGCAGGCTCGTTGTAGAAGTTGTTGAAAGCATTATGGGCGTTGTACAAAGCAGTAACTCGCTCTGCCATTTCTACAGCAAGAGTGTCAGGTGGGAGATATCCAAGACCTTCAGTTCCAGTTAGAAACTCATGGGCAGCCGCACGCCGTACAACTTCACCGTTTGAGGCGAATGTGGAGAAGCGAAGGCCACATTCATATTTTGCATCTTCTGGGGCAAGAGCCCAACACTTATGGGAAATTAGCCTAATATTATTTCTCACCCGGACAGCTGCATTGTCAGCGGTATACATACCAAACAATGTCCTGAGTAATGACCTAATGATATCTGCTGGAAGATGCTCCATCCCTGTACGAATATGCTGAGCATCTGCTTCGGAAAGATCTGAAGTTCTAATGCTATTCAAAAATCGCTTAACTTCAATGGCCGCAGCTTCGGGTTCTCTGGCTATGACTTCTCTAATACATGTTTCAAGCCATGAGATGATTTGCAATCCACTTAGCTCATTTTGGTTTGGGTGAGCAGCGCTAGCCCAGTTCCGCATATCTCTAATGTAGTCGAGATGTCTGTATCCAATGTCGGAAAGAATCCCTGTTAGATGACAGCCACGGACAAGCTCCCATTCCTCAATCTTTGATAAGTCACTTTCATCTCGTAGCTTGGATCTACGAGATGGATCCGTAACTACACTGTCATAAAAGTATTCAAGGTCGAACCGTGCAACCTTTCTTCTGAGGTGGACAACTGTTTCGTCCCAAGCAAAATTCAAAGCAGCATCAAATAATCCAGCACCACATGCAGCAATGAACTTAGATAGGTAGAGCGCTTCTCCGCGTTTTGCATGGTCGATTAGTGATATGACATCAGGTAAGTTGGCAATAACACGTTGTCGCTCAGCAGTGGGTACGAGAACATTTTGAGTTGGAAGCCCGAGTTCATCAAGGTAGGTAACGAGTGCTACTGTAAACTGGTCTACCCGCTCTGCAACTTGTGTTTGGCTTGCGATGATTGTGGGTGCTAGCATTTTTCCCTCTGCAATATAGAATTAAATTATGTCGTAAGTTTTTCAATGTATGTCACATTTCCAATATGGATACTAGAACAAGAGATTCTATTCGTGCAGCGTAGTTGAACGTTCAGTGGCTTCCTGTGAGCTATCTCAGTAATTCACCATAAATCCGCGCATTTCCCTACCTCTTTATCATGGGGCATATCCTAATTTTACAGGAATGCCCCATGTCCACCTCTTCCACCCTCAAACTCGCCCTGGAGCTGGCGGCCAAGGTCACCGGCCGCGAGGACCTGGCCGCGCTGGCGGGGCAGGTGGAGGAGCTGGGGCCCCTCTCGACCGAGACTGCCGCCGAGACCGAGCGCCTGGCGCAAACCCTGGAAACCCTGACTCAGCAGCAGGAGCTGATCAATCAGTTCGAGGCCAGCGGCCGCGCCCTGACCCAGCTCGAACAGGCCACGGCCCTTTCCCGTGGCCGCTTGGCCGAACTGCGCCGCGAGCAGCAGGGGGCGGCGGGTAGCGCTCGCCAGCTCACCGACCAGGAACGGCTGCTGGCCTCCGAGGTCAAGCAACTGGAGCGCCAACTTGTCGCCCAGGCTGCCAGCCATAGTCGCCTGCATGCAGGTCTCTCCCAAGCCGGGCTCGATACCCGCAACCTTGCCCAAGAACAAAACAGACTGCAGCGAGAGCTGCGGGGCAGCGCGGCCCAGACCGAACGGCTGGGGCGTTCCCTGGTGCAGGGAGCGCAAGGTGCTGGCGGCTTCCAGGGAGCCATCGGTAGCCTGACCGGCCGCCTGGTGGCCATGGCCGGTACCTGGTTCGGGATCCAGACCCTCACCACCCAACTGATGGCCATGTTCCAGACCGGCGATCAGGCCGAGCGGCTCAGTGTGCAGCTCAAGGCGGTGATGGGGTCGATTGCCGGCGGCAAAGAGGCGTCTGCCTGGATCCAGGACTTCGCCAAGAACACCCCGCTGCAGCTTGACGAGGTGACCCAGGTCTTCGTGCGCCTGAAAGCCTTTGGCATCGACCCCATGAATGGCGCCATGCAGGGCATCGTCGATCAGGCCTACAAGCTCGGTGGCGGCTTCGAGGAGGTGCAGGGTATCTCCCTGGCGCTGGGCCAAGCCTGGGCCAAGCAGAAGCTGCAGGGCGAAGAGATCCTGCAGCTTATCGAGCGCGGTGTGCCGGTGTGGCAACTGCTGGAGCAGGTCACCGGCAAGAATACCGCCGAACTGCAGAAGCTCTCGGAAGCGGGAAAACTCGGCCGGGACACCATCCAGGCCCTGATGAACGAGATCGCCGCCCAGTCGAGCGGGGCAGCGGCCAACAACATGAGCCTGCTCTCGGGGCTTATCTCCAACGCCCAGGACAACCTGGCCAAGTTCTACCGCATGGTGGCAGAGAACGGGGCGCTGACCTGGCTCAAGAACCAGCTGGCCAGCCTCAACCGTGAATTCGACCAGATGGCTCAGGATGGCCGTCTGCAGGCGTGGGCCCAGCGTCTCTCCGACGGCATCGTCGGGCTTGGGGAGTCCATCAAGAGTTTCATCCAGACCGTCTATGCCTGGCGGGATGCCCTGCTGGTGATGGCACAGGCCTGGTATGGCCTGAAAATCGCGGGCTGGATTGCCGATCTGCGCGGCCTTTATGGCCAGTTTGTCGCGCTGCCAGTGGCTACGGCGACCGCCGCCGGCGGCATGACCACGGCAGGGACGGCAGCCGCTGGTGCTGCCATCGGTGTGCGGGCGCTGGGCATGGCCATCAGGGCTGTGCTGGCTGCCGTGACGGTGGAATCCATCATCCAGATTACCCAGTTCGCCAACGCATTGCGCCAGCTGGTGCAGGCCGAGCTGGCGCTGCGAGAGGCGCAGGCCCAGCGCTCGCAAACCCAGGCCCAGCTCAATGGCCAGTTGGCGGCCCTCTCTGCCGAGCTGGGGTTGGCCATCACCAGCATGGCAGACCTCGATCGCCTGGTCGCCGAGGGCAAGGTGCATTACGACGAGGCGACCGGCAGTTGGCGAGCGGGGGCCGCCGCCGTCCAGGCGCTCGGTACCGAGGCCAAGCAGACCCGCGACTACCTGGATGAGATCAACGCCGTCGCCAGGAAAACGGCGGCAGAGCTCCCCGCCACGCTGGGCAAGGCAGCCCAGACCCTGGGGCTGGACTTCGAGCGGGCCAATGGCCGCATCGGCGAGAGCTTCAAGGAGACCCTCGGCGCCCTGGATACCCTGGTGCAGCACAGTGGCTCCAGTTCGGCGGCCTGTGAGGAGTACCTGGCGGCCGCATTCAACCAGGCGAAGAACAAGGCCGAGATCGATGCGGTGATCGAGCGCATGCAGGCGATGGCCAAGCAGGGCCAGCTCACCGGGGATGGCATCACCCGCTCGATGGCCATCGCTGCCGACGCCATGAGCAAGGTCAAGGGGGGCAGCGGCGATGCCAAACAGGCGGTGGCGGCGATCGGCGATGGCTTCGACACGGCAGCCGCCAAGGCCAAGAGTGCCACCGATGCCATGCGCTCCGGCCTTCGCGGCGTGCAGAAAGAGGCAGAGCAGACCGGTAATGCCGTGGCCTCGGCAGGTGGTGGGGGCGGTGCCGGTGGGGGCCGAGGGGACGTCACTCGCACCGTGGGCGCCGGCTCGTTCTTCTACAAGACCGTGGACATCAACAACCTGCGGGGCAATGCCGATGCCCTGGCCAACACCCTCGCGGGCGTGGAAGAGGAGCTGGCCCGCTACAGCCAGAAGGTCAGGGACATCCCTGCCTATAGCGAGTGGAGCAAATGGTACGCAGAGAAGTTCCAGAAGGAGATGGAGGCCATGCGCACCAAGCTCCAGCAGGAACTGAGCAAAGCCCAGGCCAAGGAAGCAGAGAAGGCGCAGACCACCACCTCGGCCACCAGTCAAGCCGGGCCATCTTCCCAAACCTCTTTCAGCCAGGGGCAGCCCCAGCGGATCATCATCGAACTGAGATCAGGCTCCGCCCGGGCCGAAGTTCAGGCCGATGAGGCCAATGCTGCCGCCTTTATCAACCTCCTTAAACAGCAAGGATTGCGCTCATGAACGTCACCTTAAACGGGCTGTTCCTGCCCGATGATCTCGTTTGGCGCGACGAGTTCGATTGGTCGCCCGTCGAGCAGGTTGTCACGCCGACGCTCTCTGGCGCTCTCCTGGTCGAGGAAACGGCCACGCCGGAGGGACGCCCTATCACCCTGGTGGGCCATGCCCCCCGCGCCACGGTGCTCTTGCTTAAAGCGCTGGAGGCGCAGGTGGCCCAGCTGATGACCCTCACTTTGCTCGATGGGCTGCAGCGGGAGGTGGTCTGGCGGCGGCCTGGTGTCGTGGCCACCCCCGTGATCGAGATGGCTGACCCCGAGGCGGGTGAGCCCTATGCCCTGACTCTTAACTTCACCGAGGTGATCAGATGACCATTCATTCCGGCGACATCAAACTGATGGCCAGTCAGCGGTTGACTGACACCACGGACGGCGGCGGCCGCATCACTGGGCAGGAGATCGTGAGCGGCGAGCACAATGGCCTGTTTCAGGACATCAGCGATCTCGACCGCACTTACGGGGTGGTCAGCATGCGCAAGGCGTTTCTGGCGGTGCAGACGGATGACACGGACACCTATAGGGGTGCCCATATCATCGTGCAGGTGCCCCCGGCTGACCCGAACGTGGGGCTATGCCTCATCAACACCCGGGATCATCACGACACCCGCGCCAATGCCCGCGACGTGCTGGAGCGCTATCTGGCCCGTGGTCCCAAGTGGCGCGGCTTCCTGTACGACACCCAGCTCGAAGGCCAGCGGGCGATCCGCTTCTTCCAGCGCGTCGAAGTGCGCCTGCCGGAAGTGGGGGAGACTCTGGTGCTGGTCGGCAACGAGGGCAAGGCGGGGGAGTTCGAGCAGTACGTGCGGGTGCTGGAAGTCACCCAGCAGCTGGCCAAGTTCCAGGTGCCCAACGTGCCCGAGTTCACGCGCAACGTGGTGACCTGCAAGCTGGCGGACCCGCTGCGTTACACCTTCGAGGGGGAGCAGCCGACCCCCTATGATGTGGTGACCAACGTCAAAACCGCCCTGCGGGAAACCGTGGTGGCCGATGCCGCCAACTACTTCGCCACCACCAAGCTGGCGGAGGCGGTGAACCTGGGCGCCATGCAGGTGCGGGCCAAGACGATCTTTACCCAGATCGTGCCGTCTGCCCGCACCGAGACCCCAGCGGTGGATCTGACAGCAGCTGGCGAAATGGCCAGCCTGGTGGATTCGGGCAAGGGCCTGGTCAGCTTCTCGACCGTGGTCAGCATTGCCCCCAGCCGGGGCCTGTTCCTCGGCACGGGCGTGAAACCCGGCACCCTGACCATCACCATCGGTGCGGCCGTCATCACCGACAAGGGGGGTGAGCTGGTTGTGGCCGGGTCCGTGGTGGGTGCTATCGACTATGGCCGTGGTCAGCTGGAGTTCAACGCCCAGTGCCCGAACTACGGGGCCGCCAGCAAAACCATCAGCTTCTGGCCAGCGTCTCGCCCGTCCCGTATCGCTGACACGGCCAGGATCGACATCAAGGCCAACAACCGGGGCTATGCCTACACCATCACCCTGCTGCCGACTCCGGCACCGGGCACCCTCACGGTGTCGTTTATGGCGCAGGGGAAATGGTACGACTTGAAGGACAACGGGCGCGGCGAGCTGTTCGGCGCGGATCGCTCGTTCGGCACCGGGATCGTCAACCTGGCCACCGGGTCGGTCATGCTGACCCTGGGGGCCCTGCCGGACGTGGACACCGCGATCCTGTTCAGCTGGGCGACCCCGGTCAACTACACCAACCGCAGCAACCAGCCCATCAGCATCAGCAAATCGGCATGGCAACTGCCCCACACCGGGATCACCCCCAAGAGCGTGATCCTGACCTGGGGCAGCGGCCAAACGGCCAACGATGCGGTGGGGGACGGGCGCCTGCGCGGCGACATCACCGGCACCATCAACTATGCCGAGGGGGTGATCATCCTCGATCACATCACCCTGCCGGCGCTGGGCCAGGAGTACATCGCCCAGTACCAGTACGGTGAGCCTGTGACCGAGCGCCACGTTGAACCGGGGCGCCTGAGTACCCCCGGCCAGGTGGGGCACCTCTCCATCACCCTGGACGGGGCAGGTGGCGGGGCCACCAACCTGACCCCCGGGTCGGTGCATGTCAAATTCAACGCGCTCTATCACAAGTTCGATGTGGACGATCAGGAGCTGGTGATCCAGACCCGCGACCCGGTGATCACCCTGCTGGATGACGGCCAGGGCAACCTCAAGGACGCCAGCGGCAACACCCTGGGGGCCATCAACTACGCCGCCGGCACTCTGCATTTCATGCCGGATGGCAGTGCCCCCTTGCCCAAGCCGACCTATGCCTGGGTGACCGTGGGCACCAAATGGGTGGGCAACAACCAGGTGGCGGTGCAGCGCTGGACCATGACCGGAATCGAGTACCACAACACGGCGTACACCTTCCCCGATGGCGAGGGGGGCTGGGTCGAAGTGACCTACCGCAACAACAACAGTGCGCTGGCGCAAAACGCCACCCTGACCGCCCAGGCGCTGCGCATTGATGTCACCCCCGGGTTTGCGGAGGCCATTCTGGAAGGGTCGCTGCGCTTCACCCTGGGGGGGGCGGTCTATGTAGACCGCCAAGGCCTGCTCTACCGCAACCCGGACCCGGAGACGGGATCCGGTATCCAGGCAGGGACCATCGACTACTCGAACGGGTTGGCGGTGCTGTCTGACTGGGCGGCCGGGCAGACGGCTCAGCCGTCGCTGCAGTCCCTGGCCACATCGTTCAGCGCCCAGTCGGTGGATGAGGTGACCTTCCGCACCCCGGGGGCCCCGGTGGCGCCGGGTAGCCTCTACATCAGCGCCAACACCGCGAGCGGGCGGCGCATTGAGGCCACGGCGGACGGGGACGGCTATTTCACCACCACCGACATGGATGGCCGGGTGAACTACCAGACCGGGGTGGTGACGGTGCGCTTTGGTCGGTTCGTCACCGCTGCGGGCAACGAGAGCCAGCCCTGGTATGACGTTGACCAGGTGGGGCTGGACGGCAAGATCTGGCGGCCCATCAGCGTGGTGGCCGACACCATCCTGTTCAACTGTGTGGTGTTCAGCTATCTGCCGCTGGATGCCGACATCATCGGGCTGGATCCGGTGCGTCTGCCGTCCGATGGCCGGGTGCCCTTCATCCGCAAGGGGACCACGGTGGTGGTTCACAGCACCCGCAAGTCGGCGTTCCCGCTGGGGGTCAGTGCCGGGCAGCAGCTCAGCACCGGCCGCACCCGCCTGGCGCATGCCCATGTGGAGGACAAGAACGGCAAGGCGCTGGCGACCACCCTCTACAGCGCCAACCTGGATAGCGGCGTGGTGACGCTCGGCACCCCATTAGACCTGACCGGCTATGTCGAACCCCTCTATGCCGTGCATCGCATCGAGGACATGAGCCTGGTCAGCGACGTGGAGATCTCGGGCCGCCTGCTGCTGACCAAGGCGCTGTCCCATGCCTATGACCCGGCAGATACCTATGTCTCCAGCGCCCTCATCATCGGCGACCTGTGGGCCAGGTATACCAACCTGTTCGATCAGAAGGCGTGGACCAATGTCTGGTCTGATTACCTCATCGGCGACCAGTCCACCGCGCAGTACAACGACACGGTTTACCCGCTTCAGGTCACCAACCGGGGCGCCCTGCAGGAGCGCTGGGCGGTGATCTTCACCTCCAGCACCACCTTTGTGCTGGTTGGGGAGCATGTGGGCCAGATCGCGGTGGGGGATGTGAACACCGACTTGGCCCCCATCAACCCCAACAACGGCCAGCCCTATTTCCTGCTGGACAAGCGGGGCTGGGGGTCAGGCTGGGCGAGTGGCAACGTGCTGCGTTTCACCACCCAGGCAGCCGGCGCCCCCTTCTGGCCGATCCGTACCGTGTTGCAGTCGGTGGCGTCACAGGATACCGACAAGTTTGAGCTGGCCCTGCGCGGCAACATCAACACCCCATAAGGGACCAACCAGGTGGGGCAATCTGCCCCACCCCATAGGAGATCATCATGGCGTTTCCGGTGAAATGGTTTGCGAGTCAGATGCAGGGAGCCCCGAGCCTGGGGGACACCACCGCCGGGGCCCTGACGGCCCTGCTCAAGGCGGT
The DNA here is from genome assembly GCF_040907855.1 of Aeromonas sp. s4. Classification (NCBI taxonomy): domain Bacteria; kingdom Pseudomonadati; phylum Pseudomonadota; class Gammaproteobacteria; order Aeromonadales; family Aeromonadaceae; genus Aeromonas; species Aeromonas sp. s4. The sequence goes on from NZ_JBFOCP010000038.1 coordinate 46,398, forward strand.
GCTGGTGACCGGGTTCGGCAACCTCACGATCAATGCCCTGGTGTGGGATGCCGCCGAAGGGGCCGCCAAGGCCACGTTTTCCAGCGGGCACGCCTACCTCAAAGACTCGGTGATCGAGGTGAGCGGGGCGAGCCCGGCCGCCTACAACGGCGAGCATCGAGTGAAGAAGGTGAGCAGCACCGAAGTCTGGTTCGAGCTGGACGGCGGCAACCCGGGCAGTGCCGGCAGCGGCACCATGTCGATGAAGGTGGCACCCCTCGGCTGGACCCTGACCCATGAGAGTGGTGACGGCCAGGTGGCCATCTATCGCCCCACCAATGTCAGCGAGTCGGGCAACGTTTCCTTGCGCATCGACAACACCGCATTCAGCGGCTGGACCGGTGCAGCCAACGCCTATTTGGCGAAGGTGGCCATGGTCGAGGATGTGGTGGACATCAACACCTTCACCACCATTTACGAGCACCGCTGGCCTGCCACGGGGCGCTATAGCGACAAGCGTTGGGATCTTATCGGTGATCCCCAGCTGTTCTATTTTCTGCCCGCCTATGGCGCCTCGAACTACCAGCATTTCTACCTCTTCGGCTATTTGAAGTCGGTCAGGCCAGGGGATCGCTATCATGCTGTCATAGCCCATTATCCCAGCCTGCTGGCGACAGAAACGGCCAGAAACTGGGCTCAAGGCGCGGGGGCATCCAACAGCAACTATGGCAACCAGTTCCTCAACTTTGATGTGTCTCTCTATCGCAAAATGGCGCGGCCATATAGCCAACTGTTTGGCTCTGCTGACTGGTGGCTGAAAGGCATCTTTTCCCGGTTTGGCACCGGCATGAATACCCCCAACGGCCCGGATAACGGTTTTTACATGAGCACCGATCCCATCATGCTCTTTGAAACAGGGTCTAACCTGCGTGGCTTCATGCCGGGCCTGATTGTGCCCTATGGCACCATCGCGGGCTGGGATCGCAAGAATTTCGCTGACTTGCCCGCCGTGCCCGGGAAAATTGTGCGCTTTATCCAGTCGTGCTATTCGGAGACACAATCCACCGCCGGGCTGGTCACATTGGTGGCGTTTGATCTGACCGGACCGTGGAGGTAAGCATGGCCACACTCTCTGATCTCATTCAGGCCACCGCTGGTTTGCTTGCTTACTGGCCGTTGAACAGTAACGGCAATGATCTCAGTGGTAATAACCGTCATCTCACCCCGGTCGGTTCGGTGAGTTTTTTAGCCCCACCGATGACGACACAACTGGTGCCATCGGTTCTGACGCCCCCATTTAGTGGGTCACTGCGGATTGCCCAGGACAGCTTGCCGAAGATCAAGGCCGTTGAGGGGATATTCAGACTGGATGGCGAAAAAGGAAATGGCACATACAGCACCGCCATCGGTGTGAATCAGCCCCTTACAGGGAACGCGGGCCGATACATGCTGCTCTATCAAGACAACCTGGGTGTGTGCAGTTACCAGAATATGACCAACCCATCGGTGCCTGTCAGTTACCCCTCGCTGACCAACTTCTGGGAAAACCTATCAGTCGGCAATCATCACTATGTCGTGCAGCTCAATGAGGCGGGCACGGCGACCTATGTTTACATCGACGGCGTGAAAGACTCGGCAATGACGGTGCCGTTCGATGTGTTCTCTCAAACAGCCGGCAAATACCTGACGGTGGGGGCCTATTACTACAACGCCGTAAATAACGGCTCTTGCCAGACCTGTGATGTCGCCATCTATGGTCGGCCCCTGACACAAGAGGAGATCACCGCTCGCCAGCCCTTTCGGTTGGGTGACCCGATGATCAAGACCGCCGCGCTCAATGCCGTTCCCGCCAACCAGGAGCCCCGCAGCCAGTTCGAGCCGCAGGATGTAGAGTGGCGTGGCAGTCCAGGGGCAGTCTATGCCGGCCCCATGTCTGCCGTGTCGGTGACGGCGGCGCCGCTTTGCCAGGGGCGGGATCAGAACTGGATCAGGGATGGCGAACAAGGCGCCGAGCAGGGTTACATCGAGAGCACAGTCACCATCAACGGGGAGGGGGTGAGACGCCGGGTGCTGTGCTTTGAACAGGCGGGGAACCTCATCGGCGAGACCTACAGCCGGGAAAGCGATGGCAAGTACCGGTTCGATCTGCTGTGGCTGAACCGCCGTTACATGCTGGTCGCCCAGGACGATCCGGCGTTCGGCCCGGCCGATTACAACGCCGTGGCGGCCGACTACCAGCTCCCCACCCCCTACGCCCCCGGGGAGGGGGTCGGCCTGTCAGGAGGTTGATATGTTCACCTACTCCGATACGTTGCGCACCGCTCGCGCCAATCTGCTGGCCACGGCCATCGACTCAGGCAGTGCTGGGCCGGCGACCCTCACCATTTACACCGGGCCACGGCCCGCCCCGGGGGCCGCCGTCACCAGTCAGGTGCTGCTGGTCGCCATGCAGTTTACCCACCCCTGCGCCCAGAGCGTGACGGGCGGGGTGCTGACCCTCAAGCCGCTTGCCGAGAAGATGGTCACCGGTAACGGAGTCCAGACGTGGGGGCGGTTGGCCAACCGCGATGGGGTCTTTATCGCAGACCTGGATGTGGGGCCACCGGGCAGCGGGGCCGACATCGAGATCCCGGCGAACGAGCTGTATGCGGGCGCCATGGTGCGCATCAACAATGCCACCTTCACCGAACCCTAACCGCTCTGCGTGAGCCAAGAGGTCAGCATGGCCAGAACCGACGCCCGCCTGGCGCTGCAGAAGGCCCGCAAGTCGTCCGCTGCCCTGGAGCTGAACCCGGCCATGGTGGTGCGCTATGTGGCCGTGCTGCAGGGCACCTGTCTGCCGCCCACCTTCGCCAGCTCCCCCGGGCTGGTGCTGCCTGCCGTCTTGCAGGGGCAGGGGCAGGCACCGCTGACAGATGTCACGATCACGCCCATCCATCCGGCTACCCTGGCCAGCACGGCCCCTGCCACGGTCACGGACATCACCGCCAGCGTGGTGATCGATGCAACGCTGACCGTGACGGCGCGGGCCGCGCTCTACCAGATTGAGGCGGGCTATGACATCAACGTGTTTCGGGGGCCGAGCCACACCAGCCAGGGTCAGTGGCAGCAAGCCCAGGATGTAGTGGCCAGCGTCATCAGCCACTGGGAGCGCCCCGGGGTGGCCCAGGCGCACCATCAGCAGTCCTGGCAAAAGGGCACGGCGCTGGAGAGCACTCTGGTAGGTGTCGTGGCCCAGATGCCGCGCTGCGATAACCTGGTGCAGGATCGCTTTGAAGAAGGCCCGGCACTGGGCACGACCCACGGCACCGGCTTTACCAGCCTGCCGCGCTGCGATGTCACTCCGCGCTCGCCGTGGCGTGAGGCCACCAGGGCGGGGGGCTGGCAGGTGAGCGGTTATCGTGACCTGCCGCGCCTGGACAACGAACACCCGGGCGGCTGGTCCCAGGGTATCGGGCTGGGGTTCACCCTGACCGGCCAGCGCTGGCAGTGGGGTCTGCCCCTTCGCAAAAGCTGGCGGGATGGGTGGGACGAGGCGATACAGCCCCCCTGGGGCATCACGCCGCCCCCCAAGCCCCCCATCACCCCGGAGCGCCCGGACAAGCGCAGCCGCAAGCTGGCGTTCGGCCGCCCCCGGGGGGATGCCTCTCTTGAGTTTGTCTGGTTCGGACAAGCCCACATCGTTATTCCAACCCGGAGGGTTTACCTGGTGAGCAACGCAGCAAGCATTGTGCGGGTCAGGGACGGGCTTGACATTCCCGCCACCTCGCTGAGCATCGAGCTCGACACCGACTCCTGGGCCTGGCAGTTCACGGCCCAGATCCCCCGCATCGCGGCAGCCGAGATGACGGACGAGGAGGAGGTAAGCATCTTCGTCAACGGCCAGCAGTGGGATTGCGTGTGCGATGGTTGGCAGTCAAGTCAGAGCTTTGCCCGTGAGTCGGCGACCCTCACCGGGCGATCTCGCACCGCCTATTTGTCACCGACCCATGTCTTACCCCAGGCAGTGAGCGAGATCGGTGCAGCGACCATGGCCCAGCTCGCAGAGGCGCTGCTACCGTTCGGGTGGACCCTGGACTGGCAGGCGCCGGATTGGCTGGTACCAGGCGGGTTTTTCAGCCTGGACAGTCAGACACCCATCGAGGCGATCAAGTACCTGGCCGAGGCGGCAGGTGGGTTCGTGTTGCCGCACCAGCGCGATCGGCACCTGGTCATCAAGCCGCGCTATCCGAGCGTGCCCTGGCAGCTCGATGGAGCGCTGGCCGACGTGGCCATCCCCCGAGCCATCATCACGACGCTGGGCAGCGACTTCCAGCCGGGGCAGCCGGCGAACGGCATCTATGTCAGCGGTGGCCATCAGGGCATCAACGCGCGGGTGCTGCGCCAAGGCACGGTAGGGGAGCGGCAAGCTCCGGCCATCACCCACCCGCTGGTGTGCGATGTGGTGGCGGCCCGCGCCCAGGGTGTGGTGGGCTTGGCCAAGACTATGCCGAAGCGCACCCAGACCATCCAGCTGCCGTTGTCTGCCGATACGGGGCTTATTCTGCCCGGGGCGTTGCTCGCGGTGGATGGCTGGAAGGGATACAACCGGGGCGTCAGGGTCTCTGCTGAGCTGCAGAACAAGGCCATGACGGTGCGCCAGCAACTGAGTGTGGAGCGATTTGTATGAACCTGTTCAAGCAGTTCCGGGAGCTGATACCCGGTGCCGACCCGTTGATGGTCGGTACCGTCACCGCAACGACGGGTACCAGTACCACGCTGGAGACCCAGGGCGGGGGCGTGGTGATCGTGCGAGGGGGAGGGGTGGCCATCGGCCAGAAGGCGTTTTATCAGGGAGGCGCCATCATTGGGCCCGCGCCTGATTTACCAACCTATGAAATCGAGGTTTAAACCCCTGTTAAGCGTCTTTCAAACTGGGTGATTCCTGATTCACCGAGTTTGATAAATGCAGCAGAGCTCTGTTTATCGTTTTACCCAGAAGATTTTTTCATTTTTCGCGGCGGGCTACAGGTGACGATGAGCGCCTTGCGATAGCCATGTCCCTGGATATCCGCTGCCGCCTCCTGCAGGCAGCCCGCACCCATCAGGTTGATTGCGGGAATGTAGAACTTGAATGTCGCCATGATGGACTCCGTATGATTAGCCATTAAGTGGTATTCGGGCGCCAACATAACAGCGTCGGAGGGGATGAGAAGGGGTCAATGGTATCTCGTTTGCAACTTTGTGGACTCGATCGCGCTCTTTGAATGGACGGTCGCTCAAGGCTTGACAAGGGATGGTAGTGCAAAAGGAACGTAAAAACGTTTTTCAAGAAATTCATCATCTTAGCAAACGTTTCGCGCCATTTTTGTCAGCTTTGAAGCGCAGAAGTGTGAGGCGCATCAAGGAATTGGAAAGCGCTTTCGACCATAGTTGGCGCCTCCCCGGATGAGGGGACACCGGCTTGAAAGTACCGTAAAGAATCACCTTAACTGCACTCGGCTGCCATGCGGCGGGGCGCAACCAGGAGTCCACTATGTCTGATGTATTTCACTTGGGTTTGAAAAAAGCGGATCTGCAAGGCGCCACCCTGGCGATCGTCCCCGGTGACCCCGAGCGCGTGAAGCGCATCGCAGAGCTGTTGGACAACCCGGTGCACCTGGCCAGCCATCGTGAATTCACCACCTGGCGCGGCGAGATGGACGGCAAGGCCGTGATCATCTGCTCCACCGGTATCGGTGGCCCGTCCACCTCCATCGCGGTGGAAGAGCTGGCCCAGCTGGGTATCCGTACCTTCCTGCGCATCGGCACCACCGGCGCCATCCAGCCGCACCTGAACGTGGGCGACGTGATCGTCACCACCGGCTCCGTGCGCCTCGACGGTGCCAGCCTGCACTTCGCGCCGATGGAGTTCCCGGCAGTGGCCGACTTTGACTGCACCACCGCCCTGGTGAACACCGCCAAGGAGCTGGGCTCCAAGCTGCATGTGGGCGTCACTGCTTCTTCTGACACCTTCTACCCGGGTCAGGAGCGTTACGACACCGTATCCGGTCGCGTGGTACAACGTTTCCAGGGTTCCATGAAAGAGTGGCAAGCCATGGGCGTGCTGAACTACGAGATGGAGTCCGCGACCCTGCTGACCATGTGTACCAGCCAGGGCCTGCGTGCGGGCATGGTGGCCGGTGTCATCGTGAACCGTACCCAGCAGGAAATCCCGAACGCCGAAACCATGGCGAAAACCGAATCTGATGCCATCAAGATCGTGCTGGGCGCCGCCCGCAAGCTGATCTGATAGCACCACACCGAGTGGGGGGTGGGGGCCGTTGCGAAAGCGCGGCCCCTATCTTTATCCGCCGTTTGCCCCTTTTGCCTTCCTGGCCCTGCTTTCCCCCTTCTTCGTTACCCCTGTTGCACCGTCATGGCCGCCAGTGCCTGCGCAAAGGGTGCCTCACAGCGGATCTGTACCGCTTCGCCGCTCACCGGGTGCACAAAACCGAGTTCACTGGCGTGCAGCATCAGTCTGGGGGCTCGTTCGCAGCCGGGCGGGAGCAGGCCGCCATAGAGATCGCATCCCAGGATGGGATGGCCCAGCCACTGGCTGTGGATGCGCAGTTGGTGGGTGCGCCCGGTTTCCGGTACCAGCCTGACCCGGGTCAATGGCACCGGCTGGCCTGCCCCCTCCAGGGTGAGCCACTCCATCACCCGATAGCGTGAGCGGGCGGGTTTGCCGCTGGCGGCGCAGATGCTCATCAGCGGGAACAGCGCCGGATCCTTGGCGATGGATGCGTCGATGACGCCCTCATCCACCGCCAGATGGCCGCAGAGCAGTGCCTCGTAAGCCTTGCTCACGGTGCGCTGGCTGAACTGGTGGCAGAGCAGGGCGTTGATGCTCTTGTTTTTGGCCACCACCATGACGCCCGAGGTGCCAAAGTCGAGGCGGTGCACCAGGGTGCAGCCGGGGTAATCCTGTACCAGCCGGTAATGGACCGAATCGAGGTTCTGCGGGTTCTTGCCCGAGAGGCTCAGCAGGCCGCTCGGCTTGTTGATGAGCAGCAGATGCGCATCCTCAAACAGGATCTCGATGGTGGCGGCGCAGGGCGGAGCAACAAAGGTGTCGATGATGGCGGACATGGGGCAACCGGACGATGAAGGGGGAGGGATCATACCCGAACGATGGCGGCGCGGCGAATCTGGGTGTCCGCTCCCAAGGCATATCGCCAAGTACTTGATCTCGTTGGTTGAGGCGTTTTGTGACTCCCTCCTGAGTTCATCTGGCCATCTCTTGCTAAGGTATGGCTCCCTGTCATGTTGTAAGGAGTCTGTCCATGGCGTTGCCCGTTATTCTCGATTGCGATCCCGGCCACGATGATGCCATCGCCCTCATTCTGGCGCTGGCGAGCCCCGAACTCAAGGTGCTGGCGGTCACCACCAGCGCGGGCAACCAGACCCCGGACAAGACCCTCAACAATGCCCTGCGTATCCTGACCCTGCTCGGCCGCGACGACATCCCGGTGGCGGCGGGGGCTGCCAAGCCCCTGGCCCGTGAGCTCATCATCGCCGACAACGTCCACGGCGAATCGGGGCTGGACGGCCCAGAGCTGCCGGATCCCGCCTTTGCTCCCCGGGCGATGAGCGCCCTTGAACTGATGGCAAGGTGTCTGCGCGAGAGCCCGGAGCCGGTCACCTTGGTGCCGACCGGGCCGCTCACCAACATTGCCCTCTTGCTGGCGGCCCACCCCGAGCTCAAGCAGAAGATCGCCCGCATCGTGCTGATGGGGGGCGCCGCCGGTGCGGGCAACTGGACCCCGGCGGCGGAATTCAATATTTATGTGGACCCCGAAGCGGCCGATATGGTCTTCAAGTCGGGGCTGCCCATCACCATGTGCGGGCTGGACGTGACCCACGAGGCCCAGGTGATGGACGAGGATATCGAGCGGGTACGCGCCATTCCCAACCCGGTGGCGCAGTGCGTGGCACAACTGCTCGACTTCTTCATGATCTATCATCGGGATCCCAAGTGGGGATTTGCTGGCGCGCCGCTCCATGACCCCTGTACCATCGCCTGGCTGCTGGCGCCCTCCCTGTTTCACGGGGTGGAGTGCCGGGTCGATATCGAAACCGGCGGGACCCATACCCTGGGGATGACGGTGGTGGATCGCTACGACCTGACCGGCAAACCGGCCAATGCCCTGGTGCTGCTGGGGCTCGACAGGGTCGGTTTCATCGAGTTGCTGGTGCAGCGACTGCGCTCATTTGGTTGACATCCTGGACATCGGATAAGGGGTTGGGAATGTGGAAAGGGACGTTGGCGCTGCTGACATGCATGCAACTGACGGGTTGCGCGACCCCGTTCGAGAAGATGTGGCAGGGGCTGGCGACCTGCGAGCTGGACACCCTTCATCTCGACATCGAGACCGGGCGCCCGGCCAATCCGCAGCTCGCCATGTATACCCCTGACAAGGTGAGCGAGGGCTTTGCCTGGTACAAGGTCCATCAGGAGCTGCACGGCCTGCCTATCGTCGGCTTCCTGGTGCCGGCCTCCACCTTCGAGGTACATGCCCTCTTCGTGGATACCCCCATCGCCAATGCCCGCAGGCTGACCCACAACGCCTATGGCAGCGAATTTTCCGACGAGAGGCTGCATGACGAGGGGATGGCCCCCCTGTTGCTGCGCGACCCCAACAATCCCAAGCGCTCCATCATCGACTGCACCAGGGGTGAGTCGGCGGAGCCGCTGCCGGAAGCGTCTTTCGGCGAAGGGGAGTGAGCCCGGGGGAGGGCAACGGGATATCAGGCCAGACAAGAAAGGGGCCAGCCGCAAGGCTGGCCCCTTCTCTATGGGAGCAGACCCGGGTCCGGGGTGTCAGGGATACCCCAGGGTCTGCCTGATGACGGGAAGCTGCGCGGCAATCCAGGCCGGATTGATGGGCCCCCAGTCACTGATGCGGTAGTGCCCCTGCAGATGGCGAGCCCCCTCGGTCTGCTCGAAGGCGCACTGGATGTCGAGCTCCGCCAGGGCGCTGAGGGTGTCCTGGGCGGTGCGGCGCGGCATGCCGGTCGCCTCCATGATGGCGGGCACGGTGTCCGTGCCCTGACTGATGAGGTGAGCCACGTAGAGCCGGCGATAGAAGCTGGTGCGGGTCTTGCTCGGCTCGCTCATATCTCGTCCTCGAGGCGATCGAAGTAGCGCCAGGTGGCGATGGCCGCCTTGCCCATCACCAGGGCCCAGACACCGAACCAGAACCAGCGGAAGAAGCTCCAGGTGGAGGCATCGGGCTCGGTGCTCGCGATCTTGGTGACGTTGGGGAACATGGAGAACATGTTCACGCGCCAGCCGTAGGAGGTGATGATGGCCAGGCGTTTTTCGAACTCCATGGACTTGGCTTTGGCCTGGACGTCGGCGGCGTTGAACTTGAAGTAGAAGGGCCAGCCCCATTCGGTGTCTTCATTGCGAAACACCCGGATCTTCTCGCCGGGGCGCTCGGTGTAGATGTAATAGACGTCGGTGGTGGGGCCGTCAGCCGGGTTCTTCTGGCTGATGGGGCCATCCTTGTCGGTGCGCTTCACCTCCACCCCGGTGATGGTGGCGATGGTGTGCTCCGGCAGATAGAAATCGAGCCAGAGTGCGGAGAGCAGGGCGATGAGGCCGAGCATGATAAAAGCGGGTTTCTTGAACTTCAGGCTCATGATGATCTCTCGATGAGGGGGAGTGACGTGCCTCTACCATACCCACATTTGCGAATGCAGCCCAGCCCCCAATGACACCTTGATGGCAAAAACCCGTTTTAAACAGGAGGCGTGAAGGGGGAGGGGCAAGTGCGGGGCCTGCGCCGGGCCCCGCGGTATCGAAGAGACCCTCTCGGGATCAGAGCTGGAACTGGGCGAGCTGCCTGCGCTGCTGCTCGGCGAGCTGTGACAGTTCGTGACTGGCGGCGGCACTCTGGCTGATGCCGGCGGCGTTCTGGTTCACGATCTCGTGGATGTTGGTGAGGTTGCGGCTGATGTCGGCGGTGACGCAGGATTGTTGTTCTGCCGCGGTCGCCACCTGGGCGTTGGCACCGTTGATCTGGTTGACCGCGTCCGTGATGCCCCCCAGCAAGGCCTGTACCTCGGCGGAGAGCTGCCGGTTGTGGCCGAGGATCTCCAGGGTCTGCTGCACGCCGCTGTTGGCGGAGAGGGACTGGCTCTGCAACTGCTCGATGATGGCCTGGATCTCCTTGGTGGAGTCCTGGGTACGGGCGGCCAGCAGGCGCACTTCGTCGGCCACCACCGCAAAGCCGCGGCCGCTTTCACCGGCGCGGGCCGCCTCGATGGCGGCGTTGAGGGCCAGCAGGTTGGTCTGCTCCGAAATGCTCTGAATGACTTCGATCACCTTGCCGATCTGCTCGGACTGGGACTTGAGCCTGGCCACCACAGTCGCGGCGTTCTCCAGACTGCCCGCCATGCGGCCGTTGGCCTCGATGCTTTCGGCAAACAGGGCCAGCCCCTGCTCGACCCGACTGTTGGCATCCCGGGCCAGCTCGTCGGCCAGGGCGGCGTTGTGGTTGACGTTGTCGGCGGTGCTGGCCAGCTCGGTGACGGCGGAGGCCACCTGTTCGGTCTCACCGCGCTGCTGCTGGGCGTTGACCTCTGCCTGGGTCATCACAGCGGCAAGCTCGGTGGCGGCGGAGGCCACATTGCCGCTGATGCCGGTCAGGGTCTGGATGGTGTTGGCAAGCTGGCTCAGGGTCCGGTTGATATCCCTGGCGAGCTGGCCCAGCTCGTTGTTGCCTTCGGCATTGGCACGCACATTGAAGCGGCCGAGGGCGACGGCGTGCATCACCTCCTGCAACTGGCCGATGGGCTGCACGATGCGCCCGGAGATCCACCAGCCACCCAGCAGGGCCGCGATCAGGGTGCCCCCCATCAGCAGCAGGGTGCGCAGCAGGGTCGCGCGGTAGTGGGCCTGCTCCTCGGCAATCTCAGTCTGGGTCAGCTGATTGATGTGGACGGACATGGCATCGATCTGCTTGATGAGCGCCTCCCCCAGATCGCGAAAGTGCAGGCGGGCCTGCTCATAGGCGGCGGGATCGCCACTGCCTTGGTACTTGGCGGTCAGCAGGGGCAGCATGCTGCTGCGGGTATGGCCGAGGTAGGCCTGCAGGGCGGCCGCGACCTGACGGTTGTCCTGCTCGGCTCCGGTGACAACCAGTCTGGTCAGGATGGCGCCAATCTCCTGTTCGGCGGCGGAGAGCTGGGCCGGCAACTGGGCGAAGAGGGCCTCATCGTACAGGCCGTAGATGGCGTTGGTGCGCAGCCGGTAGGTGGCGTGGATCAGGGCCGCGATGTCGTCCTTGTGGCGGGTAACGCTGGCGGTGGTTTCATTCATGTCCTGAATGGCACCGTCGATTTCCTGTTTGCTGATCACGGCCATCAGCAGCATCAACAGGCTGGCGAGCAGGAGAGGGATAAGCACTTGAAGACGAATGGACAGATTATTCAATGACATGAAAGATCCTAACCCGAAAGAGGAGTGAGGCGGCATCTTACACAGGCGCGACAATCCTTGTCACAGGGTTTTTAATGCTGAATTCTTGCTGAATGAAAAGGTTTTTCTTGTGTTAAAAGAGTGTGATAGGCAAGATCGTCTGCTTGTTACCCTGGAGGTGTAGTGTGTCCGACTGGATTGATCCCGCCATCTTGGCGCTCTTTATTCCCACGTTCTTTTTTGTCTCAGTAACCCCCGGTATGTGCATGACCCTGGCGATGACCCTGGGCATGAGTCTGGGGGTGCGCCGTACCCTGCACATGATGTGGGGGGAGCTTGTCGGCGTCGGCCTGGTCTCCGTGCTGTCGGTGGTCGGGGTGGCGGCAGTCATGCTCAACTACCCGGCCCTGTTCTCAGCATTCAAATATGTAGGTGGCGCCTACCTGGTCTGGCTTGGCATCCAGATGTGGCAGGCCAAGGGCAAGATGGCCATCCCGGCGGATCTCTCGGCGGGCCAGCAGACCAGCCCCATGGGACTGGCCGTGCAGGGGTTCGTGACCGCCATCGCCAACCCCAAGGGGTGGGCCTTCATGGTCTCCCTGCTGCCCCCCTTCATCAATGCGGCCAAGCCGATGGCACCCCAGATAGGGGCCCTGGTCGCACTCATCCTGGTCATCGAGTTCTCCTGCCTGATGCTCTATGCCAGCGGTGGCCGCACCTTGCGCCATTTCCTCGCCAAGAGCGGCAATGTCACTCTGATGAACCGGATCGCGGGCTCTCTCATGCTGTTTGTCGGGGTCTGGCTGGCCTTCGGCTAAACACCCGCTCAATCTGCCGCCCTATGTGACGCCATGGGGCACCTGAAGAGAGATCATGCAAAAAGGCCACCTCCCTGCCCGGGAGG
>NZ_JBFOCP010000039.1:0-55390 GCF_040907855.1 Aeromonas sp. s4
GCGGCTACATCGCACCCTGCTGGATGAACACTTCCGTATCAAGGGGAGGACAACCTGGTATGAGTCGGTAGAGCAGATGCAGACAGACCTGGACAGCTATCTGGATCACTACAACACCCAGCGGCCACATCAAGGCAGGATGATGGAAGGACAGACTCCCTACAGCATGTTCAAAAAGGGTCTGAAATTGATACCGAAGGAAGTGCGCACTAAAGTAGCGTAAACAAGACACCGGTTTGAGGCCGGTGTCAGGTGATAACTAGATCTGTACACATCACGAAATTCTATAATACCTAAACAACTCTGCAAGCTTACCTTTTGAGTACTCACCTCTCTGACAAAACTGGCTTTCAATTACTTCCCTATTCTCGACAAGAGCATTCGGCACTTCAGTTGTTTGGCTTTTGCTTGCAAGACCAATAATCGTTTGCAATATTTCGCAAGCGGTAGACTCATCATCTTCCCTGATTAAAAATTCGATAGTTTCACTTATAAAACAAAATGCTTCAGATGGACTCATTTTGCAGATGGCATCATCTCTAAACTTTTCAAAAAACCACTCATCCTCTATAGAGCCTGAGTTCCAATGCTGAATAGCCTCATTCAGTGCATCACGATATGACATAATCACCCCCTAATTTTGACACCACCCAAAAATCCTGACATCACATTTAAGAAGAGTTCAAATTTTCCAAGATCATTATCTATACTTATGAAAATATTAAACCATAAATCAATGCACTTCTGCATACTCTCTTCACAAAATCTCGACTACCCACATGGTCAAGATTTTAGATCTGCCCATATCTCTGTATAAAAACTCGCACATCTGGTACCCACAAAGGCGAAGTCCGTCACCATACCTTTCTTATTTATTATATCAGTACACTGCTCTCGTCCTTGACTCTCTTATAAAGTTACGCAACTAACACCTTCACCATCTCTGGCGTCCCTATTCCGACGAACCCTGACTCTGGATCATCAAAGGCACCAACCATTTTAAGAACCAGACCATTACTTTTAACAATCTCGCACAATAACCTTGTATCTATCAATTCACTAGCATTCCACCCTCTGCATATTAACGCATGAACTTCAAACTCTTCTGGCACAGCAATAAGATAGGAGCATGATTCCTCCTCCATCAAACTCACCACTGATTCAATTGACAACTCAGATAATTGAGCAGCACCAAATAACTTCAACTTTCCATCTGATTCTACTAGTTCTTCCAAAAAGTGAGCTGCGTGGCTTATCTCTACCCCTCGTTCCTTTAATCTCTTAAAAAGTTTATTGTGTCTTATAATCCGTGTATCACTTTGCCAAACTGAGTCACCAACAACACACCACAACTTAAATCCAGGTATTTTTTTAACAATAAGACTAAAAATAAACCTTAAAACTATAATTCGCGCTTCAAGGCGATTTCGAGAAGAAATCTGCCATCGAACGGCAGCTACCTTCAAATTAACCATTTGAGAAATTTCACTGAGATTGTACGTTTCGTTTTCTCTTGAAACGTCCAACGTGCATACAACATTAATATTAGTCATCAATGTCTTCACCAGCCTTGTCATTCAAGTGGGCCATCTATTTTCATGATCGCCATGGGTCCTGTTCATGACCTACAGTATTATCACTGATTTTACCGTTCTGGTATTTATTCCAGAGCCTAAATCTCATGTTGCAACGCACCTTCTTTGCAACCCTCGTCACCTCCTATGTAATGCTGGCAACGTTAGCAGCACTCGCCGTTGATCCGGTAGCCTTGGTGTTGATTTTGACACTCACATCAACATTAATAGAATATTACTCTATGAGGGATCATATATAAAATCATGATGTATCCGACATTACCAATGTGCACCTATAATATACATAGACCGTATCAAACATTGTTAAATACATCCAGATGATAGTCACCGGTTTCTTCCCAAGCATAAGGGAAAATAGCGTGACTCCCTCGACTCAAAATTACTTTTATGGCATCGACTACATTTAGGTTGAAAGTAGATGTTTTAGTTTCTCTAGATATAAGAGACGACAATTCATCTATCAACAGAGTAAAATCACCATCATGAACGGTCTCTTTAACGATTTCTTTTGAAAACAAAATACCACTTTCACTCTCAGATATAAAATTCAATATGAATTTAGCATTTTCCCGTGTTAGCCTAACGACACCATAAAAGATTACGTAATTATCACTAAAAACTGTTCTCTCGAGAATAAAGCTCAATGGTTGTCCATCAACAAGTTTATTTATCGACCTACTTAGTCCATTGTATCGCACAATACGAGAGTCCAATCTCCAAGAAGGGCTAACGATAAAACAGTATATATCTATTTTTTTAGAAAGATATTTATCCTCTATATAATTAAATATTATAGATGCAGAGTCTTTCCATGCCGAATAACTCTCACCGTTTACATAGATTTTAGTAACACTTACAGTGTCTTTCAGAGACGACTTGTCAAACCGATTAAACTCATAGTCATCATCACTCACCATACAATGATCACAAAAAAGTTTATTCATAGTGTTAATATTCATGATAGTTACTCATTAACCCCTTACCACCATTATTTAAATGCGCTTCTTTATATCCATTTACATCGGATAAATTATGGTCTTCGGGATGATATTGAACTTTATAACTGTCACCAAAGTCATACTCTATCGCCGTTCTTCTCGTACCTAACTTATCCGCGGGAAGACCTTTAAATGGGTTAAATGTGTCTGCGATGTCGGTATTTTTGCACCTCTTTTAGTAGCTCGAAAGGTCTGTCTCTTTGGCTTAAGCCGCTTTACATCCTTGGGATGTCGAATTTTTTCCCCCCGCAGCACCTTCTGTCTTGGTGGCAACTTTAGCAGCACTCGCCGTTGATCCGGTAGTCTTGATATCGATGAAACCAATATGAAGCATCTTGGCTCCTGAATCCAGCCTTGGAAGAGGGAAACTCTGCGATATGGCGATATGGATATGAGATTTACGATCAGGGATTACTTGTATTTTTCCATCCCCTCCCTTTACAACAGGATTTTCAGTGAAGTGTGAGAAAGAGTGATTCAGCAAGCTGCATATTAAAAACATCAAAGATATGAGCTTTAATAACTACAGGTTAATATCATCAAGAATTCTTTGAAGCTTATCGGGATCAGCAGCATTACCAAAATAATACTCTTTTCCTCCGTCAGCTTTAAATTCTTCAGGAGTTTTCATTTCATAAAGGACATCATATTTTCCTGACAATAAATCCTCCAACCCATCGGCATCATTCCAAGTTGATACTCTGATGTATGGACCTGAATCATCGTTGATCAATACAACTATTCGCTCACCTGTTTTTGAATCAATCATAGCCTTACCAATCAATACTCTTAAACCAACCTAGTTCTTCCTGGGCTGGGGCTATTTTCGTACTAAAACATCTTAATTCCGTTTAGGTCTCGTACGATCTGGTTTTTAGGAATTTACTTCCGTTTCTTTAACACGAGTTTTTGTCATATCGAACTCAGAGCCATCTTTGTATGTAATCTTAACTCCAAACTCACCTGGTTGACCACCTAATAGAATTGTATTTTTTGTGGTGCGAGTGGAGATTGTTCCAATTTCGTCTTCCCCCTTTACAACCCCCAGAGTCTCCTCTGCCTTGGTGGTAACTTTAACAGCACTCGCCGTTGATTCGGTAGCCTTTATCGATGAAACCAATATGAAGCATCTTGGCTCCTGAATCCAGCCCTGCGAGAGCGAAGCTCTGCCGATACTACTCAAGAGCAGTGACTCATATATCACGTTGAATGCTATAGAGTCAGGCATCAACCAGATTTTCAACTACACCCAACCAACTCGATTCTCGCTTCCTAGAATAGGAAACGAAGGCATCTTGCCATAATCACAGTGATCTTTCTTTTCGTGAACTACTTTAGTGATAGCTATATCTGCACAATCATCGTAACTCTTTGCAATGTCATTTAATCGGAGGTTACATCTCCAATATCAAACAGACCTAATTCTTTCTTATCCTTTGATTGATACCGAACAGTCGTTTTGTCAACCCATCTAATATCACCAATACGAGCATTAAATAAAAACTCATCCGGTTCTTCAGAGAAAAGGTGTTCATTAAGAAGCTCTTTACCATCATTATCTTTTATCACAATGAAACAGTTAAACGCTTCTTCATCATGACTTCCCACCAACTCAGCTGACATGCTTTTATTCCGACTTAACTTACGTTTTATTGTGTATAAATTCACAAAATTTTCTCGAACAACCATCTCGTACGCTTCATGAAAGGGGCTCTTCGGCCATCCTTCCATATCGCACAATGAAATAAGTGAGCTGTATAGTGCATCAAGAAGAAACCTTTTCTTGGCGATTATATTCAACCCCTCAAAATAGTCAAAATCGAACGTCTTATAATACTTAATCACTGAGCTACTTAACTCAGTGGTACCAACTCTTTCATCTGGCCCACAAAGTTTTACAACAACCCTATAAACACCATCTGTTTCTATAGGATCAAAGTGGCGCTCAAAATGGGCACAAACACATCTGCTGAACAGCGTGAATTTTCGTGCCAAACCAAGTTCAAGTTTAAATGCCCACAAACTAAATTCTGTCAGTTTCATATCCATACAAACCTATATTGTTTGGCCTTTTTTGATATGGCAGTTCATACTCTGGTTGGCGAATGCCTTCTTCAAAGTGGATTTTTCCTTCCCTCGATATTGCTCCAAATTCAATTGATGAGCCATCATCTTCAAGTTGATAATTGACTCCATGGGAAGCACTACTTTCATTAAGTCACTGATCGCTGATGTCTTTCTTTTCACTATCGATGTCTGTATCCTGAATCAGATAGAGAAACTGATTTTAAGTACTCATAGTCGCATCTCAGTGTACTTCTTTTCAACTCAGCTGATTTCTCTTCCTTGACTGCAACACTAGTAGCCTCCCCAGCAAGCAGGTACGAAGGGGGCTGGCATCATCACGGTTATTCTTATTTTCCGAACAACGTCATTGACAAGATTTCTGATACCAGTTCGAGTGTTGGCAACATGCTCAGCAGATAATCGGCAAGATAAGATTGTGAGCAATCTTGACATACATAACTTTTCTTCCGGGTTGTAAGCTACCCTCAAAAAAATGCATGAATATCATTCATGATTGATTACTCAAGATAACACTTCCATCACCTCCTCTCGGGTATGGGAGTAGTGACGCTTATTAGCAAACAACATTTTCTTTAATGTGGGAATGTCCAACAAGGACGTTAATTCTCCATCTTCAATGGTTGTGTCCCCTATAAAGATGATACTTTCTAATGATTGGCTGTGTGCAAGTGGCCTCAAAGATTTAACTGCCCCACAGTCAGTTAATACAATCTCTTTGAGGTTTTTTAGCTCACTCAAAATAGCTATATCATAAACTCTTTTACAGTTTTCAATTTCTACAATCTCTATCTGCTGACACTTATCTATGCCTGAAAGATCTTCTAGCTTAGGACAGTCGGCCAAATCTAGAATGGATAACGAGCTAAGTTCCTCTATTCCTGACAATGATTTTATTTTTTTGGAGGTTAGTTGTAGACGTCTTAATAAAGACATTCTATTAAGTTCTTTCAAGTTTTCTGAAGGATAGTTAACAATATTTAGCAGATTCAATTCATCACAAGAGAAAATCGTCTTCGCTTTAGGCCTCCAAAAAAGCTTAAGTACTTTTAATTTTTTTAGTTTGGAAAAATCAGGAGCCTTCGTAAACTCACACTGTAATCCTAAATAATAAAGATTACTGATAGACTCTAATGGAGTGATATCCTTGACACCACAAGAATAAATTTCAACGCCAGAAAGAGAAGGCAAGTAATTTATAAATGAAATGTCATTTCCATTCCAGCCTGCGGATTGACTTAAACGGAGCACTGAAATATTTTCTTTATCGATTATTGATTTAAAACTATCCGACCAAGGAGCTGTCAAGACAAGGCAACGTCCCATTCCATTTTCAACCTCATCGATAAAATATTTTTCATTATTTATCAAGGAATTACCTCCTATTTATACCAATGGGGTAAATGTTGTTTGATACGTTTTGGAGAAATGGGCAAGCATACCACCCATGGTTCTTAATTCGATGTTCCTCCGCCTACTCTTCATCTATCTTCCAAGTAAAATTCTGTAACATGAACATATTGATTACAGCCTAGCTAATTTTTATACTTATCTTAATAATCATAGGACTTAACAAATACTTATCGAAATATCAACTGACTCGAATCAATCATAATAGCCATTTTCAAAGACGATAATACTTTCAGCAGGTAATGATGTGTTGTCATCCGCATCAGGAGCGTATGCGCCAATCCCCAGCACATGGGATGTTAGCGAATCAGACTCTACTTCTAGGCCCTTGTCTTTATCTGAAAGATACGTGATCAAGTCCTTGAAATGAATTTTTAGCAAGTCCATTTCTTCGAACTCTGGAACCGCTGGTTCAGTAAACTCTATCGCCTCCAAAACGCCAGAGGCGTTGTAATATGCGAACACGCCCAAATTCTCAAAGTAATCACATGGGAAGACAGACTCCTCCGCTCTTTTAAAAGAGTCAAACACTCCCCCTAATAATAATCTCACTTGGTCAGGAGTCATGCCAAACTTGATTTTCCCTGCCCCCACAAAGGGGGAAATTAAAAATCGCATAAAATACTCTCACTTAAAAATCAGTCACATGCTACAGACATAGTTCAGCATTTCGTTTTGGCATCAAATGTTTAATGGAGTATTTCAATGATGCATATCAAATGACTTTATTCATTCTTTTGGGCAAGCGCTTAGCCCGACAGGGCACTACACCACAGCAATAATTTGACCGTATTTAATCCAAAATAAAAACGCCCCAGGCGGGGCGTTGTTTTCATGGCGGCCATTACATGGCGTTGGTGGATTCGAAGATCTTGTCGGCCGACGCTTCGACGAAGCCAGGGTAGAGCACGCCGTCGGCCTGCGGATAGCGCAGGGCAAACTCGTAAAAGCAGCTCGGGATGGTGCGCACGCCGTCGCTGAAGGGCACCTCGGCCTTGTCTGCCATGGTGGAGGATTGCTCCAGCATCACCTCGGGATCGCCCTTCACCTCGCCGCCAACGGTGTTGAGCACGAAGCCTGCCGCCTTGAGCGCCGCATTCACCTGCTGGATGGTGTCGAAGTCCTTCAGGCGGTTGATGTTGACGGTGAAGTGGTTGGCACGATAACCCCAGGCGGCCATCCAGGCGGCATACTCGCTCTCTGCCAGCAGGGTCTGGTAGTCGGTGTGAGAGACCTGCCAGGGCGCGCCGGCGTAGAGGAAGGCCGGGGTGTCGGTGAGGTGATCGGGTACCTGATCCACCAGCTTGTGGATGATGGCCTGGGCACCTTCGGAGAGCTCTTCCACCTTCAGCTCGCTGATGAACACCTTGGGCGCATCAGGATCTTTATGCTCGAAGTGTTTGGCATAGAGCTTCTTGGCCTTGAATACATACTCGCCCTTCTCTTCGTACCCCAGGGCGCGGAAGTGGGCCGCCAGTTTCTCGAGACCGAGCTTGGGCAGGTTGTAGGTCCGAAACGCCACGTGATCGTTGATGATGGGGGCACCGCCGCCCAGCAGTTGATGAACCTTGTGAGCACTGGGGGTGACCTGAATGTAGTTGTCCCACAGATGGCCAAACAGGGTGTCGATATCCTTTTGCATCTCTCTTTCCTTTGATTGCGGGTACAGACAGGGGCACCTGTTCAGTGCCCCTCTTTTATTTTCTTGTTATCAGAAGGTCAGACCGGGAGACAGCTGATCCGGCATAGCAGCCTTGCTGTCTTCGACGGAGGCGACCGGGTAAGCACAGTAGTCGGCGGCGTAGTAGGCGCTCGCCCTGTGGTTGCCGGAGGCACCGATGCCGCCAAACGGCGCGGCACTGGAGGCACCCGTGATGGGCTTGTTCCAGTTGACGATACCGGCACGGATGCGCTTGAAGAAGTGGTTCCAGTCCGCTTCATTGTCACCGAGCAGGCCGGCCGAGAGACCGAAACTGGTGGCGTTCGCCTTCTCGATGGCCGCATCGAAGTCGTCGTAGCGAATGAGCTGCAGCAGCGGGCCGAAGTACTCCTCATCCGGCAGCGCGCTGACCGCGGTCACGTCTATGATGCCCGGGGAGACAAAGCCGGTGCCCGCTTCTAGGTGCTTGAGGGCAAGCAGGCTTTCACCACCGAGGCGCTGCAGGTTGGCTTGCGCCTCGACCATGCCGAGTGCGGCCTTCTCGCTGATCATGGCGCCCATGAACGGCTGCTCGGCGGCGTCATAGAGGCCGACCTTGATCTGGCCGACCACCTCCACCAGGCGCTTGACCAGGGCATCGCCCCGCTCGCCTCGCTCGACAAACAGACGGCGCGAGCAGGTGCAGCGCTGACCGGAGGTAATGAAGGCGGACTGCACGATGGCATGGACGGCGCCGTCGATGTCGCTCACATCTTTCACGATCAGCGGGTTGTTGCCACCCATCTCCAGTGCCAGGATCTTGCCCGGCTGGCCGGCAAACTGCTGATGCAGGAAGTGGCCGGTACGGGAGGAGCCGGTGAAGAAGAGGCCGTCGATGTCCGTATTGCCCGCCAGCGCCTTGCCGGTGTCGACCTCCCCCTGCACCAGGTTGAGCACCCCCTTGGGCAGCCCCGCCTCCTGCCACACCTTGACCATGGCTTCAGCCACCATGGGGGTCAGCTCGGAAGGCTTGAACACGACCGCATTGCCGGCGATGAGCGCTGGCACAATGTGGCCGTTGGGCAGGTGGCCCGGGAAGTTGTAGGGGCCGAACACGGCCACGACGCCATGGGGCTTGTGGCGCACGAACGCCTTGGCGCCCGGCATGGGGTTTTCCACCGTGCCGGTACGCTCGTCATGGGCACGGATGGAGATGGCAATCTTGCCCTGCATGGCCGCCACTTCGGTGCGGGTCTCCCACAGGGGCTTGCCGGTTTCACGGGCGATGGTCAGGGCCAGCGCCTCCTTGTGCTCGCCGAGCAGGTCGGCATAGCGGCGCACGATGGCAAGGCGCTCTTCAAGGGCTAGATCGGACCAATGGTAGAAGGCCGTGCGGGCCGCCTTGACGGCCGCATCCACCTGGGACTGGCTTGCCGCCTCACCACGCCAGATCAGCTCGTTTTTGGCCGGGTCGATGGATTCGAACGGCTTGCCTTCACCGGCCAGCCACTGGCCATCGATAAACTGGACTAAAGACATCATCAATTCACTCCCTGTGGGTACGCAGGCCGCCTCGGCAGCCTGTCTCAATGCTGTGCTGCGGGGCGGGTCAATCCAGATCGACGACGCGCACCATGTCGCCATTTTCCACCTTGAGGGCGGCCGCCATCTTGGGCGGAATGATGGCTTCGTGCTTGTCCAGATCGACCCGGATGTTGCCGTAGCAGGCGCGGTATTGCTCGAACCTGGTGTTGCAGATGAGGTAGGTATGGCCGCCGATGGGCTCACCCACCAGCACCGCCAGCTTCTGGCTGCGGCGCACGCTGCGAATGTTCTTCACCTCGCATTCGACGGTGGGGCCGGCGTCGAAGATGTCGACATAGCCGCGATTCACGAACCCCTCATCCTGCAGCATCTTGAGGGCAGGCCGGGTCTTTTCGTGGGTCTTGCCGATGACGGCGCGCGCCTCGTTGCTCAGCAGATTGACGTAGATGGGGTACTTGGGCATCAGCTCGGCGATGAAGCGCTTCTTGCCGATACCGGTGAGATAGTCGACTGTGGGAAAATCCATCGAGAAGAAATGTTTTTGCAACCACTCGTAGAAGGGGCTGTGGCCGTTGCCATCGGAGACACCACGCATCTCGGCAAAGACGGTACTGTCAAACAGCTCGGGGTGTTCGGCCATGAACAGGAAACGGTGCTTGGAGAGCAGACGGCCGTTGAGCCCCTCGCGGGCGCATTCACGCAGAAACAGGGTGCAGAGCTCGGAATTGCCGGTGTAGTCGTTGGAGAGGGTGAGGGTTTCCACGACATTGTAGATGCCGAGCTTGGGGGAGGAGTGCACCACCTTGCCGATGTGATAGTTGTAGAACGCCTGGGACAGGCCGACCGCCGCGTCGATGGCGCAGGTACCGACCATCTCCCCGGTCTCCAGATCCTCGGCCACGAAGAAATAGAGGCACTCGCCCTTGCCGGCGGGCTTGTCCAGGAAGGTCTGGGTCGAGGCATCGATCTTGCGTTGCAGCAGCTCATCGTTGACCGGCAAGGATGTCATGCCGGTGCCGGATTCGATGGCACAGGTCTTGAGGCCGGCGAAGTCGCGCTGCTCGATAGGACGGATAACCAACATAAATGACAACTCCCTTTCATTGACGACAGGTGGGGTCCCGGCTCCTGCCGGGAGGGCTCCCCACCTCAATTTGGATCAGGCGTTGACCACCTGAGCGACCGCTTTCTCGAACCGGGCCAGCCCTTCCTTGATGTCCGCTTCCGGGATCACCAGGGAGGGAGCAAAACGCACCACGTTGGTACCGGCAACCAGCGCCATCAGACCCTGATCGATGGAGGCCAGCAGGAAGTCTCGGGAGCGGCCCTTGAAGTCATCGTTGAGCACGGCGCCCAGCAGCAGGCCCTTGCCGCGCACTTCGCTGAAGCAGTGGTACTTGGCGTTGATGGCTTCCAGCCCTTCGCGGAACAGCTGCTCGCGCTGCTTGATGCCGCTCAGCACTGCCGGGGTGTTGACCACGTCGATCACCGCCTCGGCCACGGCACACGCCAGCGGGTTGCCGCCGTAGGTGGAGCCGTGAGTGCCCACTTTCAGGTGGGAGGCGATCTCGGTGGTGGTCAGCATGGCCCCGATGGGGAAGCCGCCGCCCAGCGCCTTGGCGCTGGTGAGGATGTCCGGGGTGATGCCCAGGCCCATATAGGCAAACAGCTCGCCGGTTCGACCGACACCGGATTGCACCTCGTCATAAACCAGCAGGGCGTTGTGCTTGTCGCACAACTCGCGCACACCCTTGGCAAACTCGTCGGTGGGGCTGATGATGCCACCCTCGCCCTGCAGCGGCTCCATCACCACGGCGCAGGTGTTGTCGGAGATGACGGCAGCCAGCTCCTCCAGGTTGTTGTAGGCGACGTGGGTGATGTCGGCAGGCTTGGGACCGAAGCCATCGGAGTAGGCAGCCTGGCCGCCGACGCTGACGGTAAAGAAGGTACGGCCGTGGAAGCCCTGGTGGAAGGCGATGATCTGGGTCTTGTGGGCCCCGAACTTCTCGATGGCGTAGCGGCGGGCCAGCTTGAGGGCCGCTTCGTTCGCTTCGGCGCCGGAGTTGCAGAAATAGACCTTCTCGGCGAAGGTGGCGGCGACCAGTTTCTTGGCCAGGCGCAGGGCCGGCTCGTTGGTCATCACGTTGGAGAGGTGCCACAGCTTCTCACCCTGGGATTTCAGGGCCTCGACCAGTTTGGGATGGCAATGGCCCAGGCCATTGACCGCGATCCCGCCCGCGAAATCCACATACTCGCGGCCTTCCTGATCCCAGACACGTGACCCCTCGCCGCGCACCGGGATGATTTTGGCCGGCGCATAGTTGGGAACCATCACTTCATCAAACACTTCACGTGTCACTGCCAACAACTCTGACATATTGCTCTCCTGCTATCTCGCGGCAGAATAATCCACCGCCCAAAAGTTAAATCCGTGTAAACGTGGCGGAATTATCACAGAAAAAAAGTAAAAAGTCTGTAACTTAACCGCCTATAAGGAACAATGTTCGATTGCCTTTGAGATTTTAGGCAACCGCATTGCATAACGGCTCAGGGGGTGTTGGCAAGAGATAATTTGGACAGGGAGGAGGGTGAATAAAGTCTCAGGGAAATTTTTTTTTGCCTCATGACGGTTTTGAGACAAACATCTCAATTTTTTCAGGAAACGGCCAAAAAGTTGGCCAGCAACTGGTGCCCCTGTTCGCTCAAGATGCTTTCCGGATGGAACTGCACTCCCTCCAGCGCCAGTGTTTTATGCCGCAGCCCCATGATCTCGTCCTGGCTGCCGTCGGCATGTTCGCTCCAGGCGGTGACCTCGAAACAGTCGGGCAGCGACGCCGCCTCCACCACCAGAGAATGATAGCGGGTCACCCGCAGCGGGTTGTTGAGCCCCTTGAACACCCCCTCCCCTTTGTGACGGATGAGAGAAGTCTTGCCGTGCATCACCTGACGGGCACGCACCACCCGGGCACCAAAGGCCTGTGCCAGCGACTGATGGCCGAGACAGACGCCGAGGATGGGGATCTCGCCGGCAAAACGGGAGATGGCGGCCAAAGAGATGCCCGCCTCGTTTGGCGTGCAGGGGCCGGGAGAGATCACCAGATGGCGGGGGGCAAGCCGGGCTATCTCCTCCAGGCTCAACTCATCGTTGCGCCTGACCACCACCTCTTGCCCCAGAGCGCCGAAGTATTGCACCAGGTTCCAGGTAAAGGAGTCGTAGTTGTCGATGAGTAGCAGCATGCAAACACCCTGGGAATAAGACAGAGACGGTGAGCGGACAGCCCGTTGCGAGCGCGGGCAGACAAACGCCGCGCATTCTGGCATGTCTCTTTGCGTTAATAAACCGGCGATCACCTCACCTGCTGTGCAGTCTGTCCGCTCTTCAATGGCGATCCGGGCCTGTCGACCCCACCCGGCGGTGGGCCTTTCCCCGACCGGGCAGCATCAGCCGCTCCATGTCAGGATGGCAAGGTAAAAGAGACGGGAGGCGACCGGGAAAAGGGCACAGGACGTGACAGGCAGATGGGAAGGAGTCACCTTGGCAAGGGCTGACAACGGACCTCAGCGGTCCAGATAACGGCCCTGTTCCAGTTCCCGTTCCCGCTGGCACTCGGCCAGATAGATGGCAGCCGCGATGGCCGGGGTCTTGTGGTGCTTGTCGATGGCGTTGGAGACCATCAACTGCAAGGTATTGAGGCTCTTGGCCTTGCGAAACTTGCGCAGCCAGTGACCCTTGTCACCCAACTCTTCACTCAGGGTTTGTGATTCGACAGACATGCTTTCTCTTGGGGCAAAGCCCGTGTTTGACATTGGGGAGGTTGCGACAAACCGGAAGGTGTAAAACAAAGAAAGCCAGGCATCCACCCAGCTCTCTTCTACTACACCTTCCCAGTATGTCAGGCTCGAGGAACGAAGCCGACGACATCATATACGCTGATCAGGGTTTTTTCAGCCCTTTCACGCGCCTTTTGTGCGCCAGCCGCCAAAATGGCCTGCAGATGGGCCTCATCCTGACGCAGCTCGCGGAAGCGCGCCTGGATGGGTTCCAGCAAGGCGACCACGGCATCGGCCGTTTCACTCTTGAGGTGGCCGTACATCTTGCCTTCGAAGTGCTGCTCCAGCTCCGGGATGGAGCGGCCGGTCACACCGGACATCAGGGTCAGCAGATTGGAGACCCCCGGCTTGTTTTCGGGATCAAAACGCACCACGGCCGGCTCGTCGGAGTCGGTCATCGCCCGCTTGATCTTCTTGACGATCTGCTTGGGATCTTCCAGCAAGCCGATGAAGTTGGCCTCGTTGTCGTCGGACTTGGACATCTTCTTGGTCGGGTCCTGCAGGCTCATCACCCGGGCCCCTTCGGTCGGAATGAAGGGTTCCGGCAGGGTGAAGACTTCGCCATAGAGGTTGTTGAAGCGGGTGCAGATGTCGCGGGTCAGCTCCAGATGCTGCTTCTGGTCATTGCCAACCGGCACCTGATTGGCCTGATAAAGCAGAATGTCGGCCGCCATCAGCACCGGATAACCGAACAGGCCGACGTTGACGTTGTTCTCGAAACGGGCGGACTTGTCCTTGAACTGGGTCATGCGCGACAGCTCGCCCATCTGGGTGTAGCAGTTCAGGATCCAGCCGAGCTCGGCGTGCTGGGGCACGTGGGACTGGATGAAGACGGTGCTCTTGGCCGGGTCGATGCCCACCGCCAGATAGAGGGCGGCTGCGTCGAGGCACGCCTTGCGCAAGGCGGCCGGATCCTGGCGGGTGGTGATGGCGTGCAAATCGACGATGCAATAGAGGCAGTCGAAGTCATCCTGCATGCTGACCCACTGACGCAGGGCTCCCATGTAGTTGCCGATGGTCAGCTGGCCCGAGGGTTGGGCACCGCTCAATACGATTGGTTTAGTCATCAGAGTAGTAATCCTTGTTATCCGCCAGCCCGGTCTGGATCAGACCAGCAGGGCGTCGAGTTCGGCAAACTGCTCGCAAACCCAGTCGGGGCGGGAGTCTGCGATAGGGCGGCCATAGTTGTAGCCATAGGTGAGCCCCACCACCTTCATACCGGCGGCCTGGGCGGCCAGCACGTCATTTTCGGAATCCCCCACCATCAGGGTGCGGGACGGGCTGACACCCAGCTCGTGGCAGGCGTGCAACAGCGGCTCCGGGCTCGGTTTCTTGACGGGTACGCAGTTGCCCCCGAGCCAGAGTGCGAAACAGTCGCTGATGCCGAGGGCCTCCAGAATGGGCTGCACGAAGTGACTGGGTTTGTTGGTCACCACGGCCTGCTGGTAACCCAGCCCCTGCAGACGGCGCAGGCTCCGGGCCACTCCGTCATACATGGCCAGGCCTTCCAGCAGACAGGCCTGATAGTGACGGTCGAACAGGGGGCGGGCCTTGGCAAACTGCTCCGGGGCGTCGCGGTAATCGAGAGCCCGCTGGATCAGCTTGTCGGCGCCGTTGCCGACCCAGGTACGCACCACGGCCTCGTCGGCCTCGGCCAACCCCAGCTCCGCCAGGGTACGGTTGACCGCCAGCGCCAGTTGCGGGGCGCTGTCAATCAGCGTGCCATCCAGATCGAACAGCACCAGGTCAAAGGGGCGATCAGCGACGGACATGGGCAAGCTCCGCGCGCATCTGGTCGATCACCGCCTTGTAATCCGGCTTTCCGAAGATGGCTGAGCCCGCCACGAACATGTCGGCACCCGCCTCGGCAATCTCGCGAATGTTGTCGACCTTGACCCCACCATCGATTTCCAGGCGAATGTCGCGGCCGCTCTCGTCGATCAGGCGGCGCACCTGGCGCAGCTTGTCGAGGGTGCCGGGGATGAAGCTCTGACCGCCAAAGCCCGGGTTGACAGACATCAGCAGGATCACGTCCAGCTTGTCCATCACGTACTCCAGGCAGGTGAGCGGGGTCGCGGGGTTCAGCACCAGACCGGCCTGGCAACCCTGCTCCTTGATGAGGCCCAGGGTGCGATCCACGTGATCGGAGGCTTCCGGGTGGAAGGTGATCAGGCTGGCACCGGCCTTGGCAAAATCAGGCACGATGCGATCCACCGGCTTGACCATCAGGTGCACGTCGATGAGCGCTTCGATGCCGTAATCGCGCAGCGCCTGACAGACCATGGGGCCTATGGTCAGGTTGGGGACATAATGGTTGTCCATCACATCGAAATGGACCACGTCGGCCCCGGCGGCCAGCACCTTGGCCACATCCTCACCCAGACGGGCAAAGTCGGCGGAGAGGATAGAGGGGGCAATCAGAAAGTCTTTCATCAGCGTCATCCATTGGCAGCGTGGCAGAAAAAACGGCGCAATTTTATCGTAAAAGGGCGATGAAAACGACCCGCATCTACAGAACACGCCGCTCCGGCACCATGGCTGGCACACGATGCCAGGCGCGGCTCACGGAATGCCAGCGGCAGCATCAGAAATGACAACGGCCCCCTCAGGGACCGTTGTTCACTCAGCTGGCGGCAACCAGCTCCGCCTCACCGGGATAATAGCCCTGTTCGGGCTCGATGCCGGGCGGATAGAGTGCCAGCAGCTCGGCCACCTTGTTGCGACCACCGCCGTTGCGGCTGATGGTACGCTTGACCAGGATCTCGTCGAGCCGGGCGCCACGATAGAGCTCGCGGGTCAACTCGATGTCATGGTTGCTGATGAGCACGGGCACCCCTTTATGGGCGGCGGTGTGGCGAGCCAGCCTGGCCAGCAGCGCCTGATCGTCCAGGGTGAAACCGCCTGCCGAATAGGTGGTGAAACTCGCCGTGGTGGAGAGGGGGGCATAGGGCGGATCGCAGTAGATCACCCAGTCTTCCTCTGCACGGGCCATGGCGTCGGCATAGCTTTCGCAGATGAACGTCGCCTTCTGCGCCTTCTCGGCAAACGCCCACAGCTCTTTCTCCGGGAAGTAGGGTTTCTTGTAGGAACCGAAGGGAACGTTGAACCCCCCCTTCTTGTTGTAACGGCACAAGCCGTTGAAACCATGGCGATTCAAAAACAGGAACAACTGAGCCCGTTCAAACCCGGCCGCGGTCTGGTTGAACTGGGTACGGAGCCGATAATAGGCGGTCTTGTGGTTGTGCTCGGCCACGAACAGCTTGCGGGCCTCGCTGATGAAGCTGTCCGGCTGCTGCTTGAGGTGGTTGTAGAGGCCAATGAGATCCGGATTGATGTCGTTGAGCACATAGGCGTCGTAATCCGTGTTGAGAAACACGGATCCCGCCCCGACGAAGGGCTCCAGCAACACACGCCCGGCCGGCAAACGCTCGGCGATCTCTTCGACCAGGGAGTATTTTCCCCCGGCCCATTTTAAAAACGCGCGTGTTTTTTTCATGGAAGTCCGGTGTTGACAAGGCTATGCCCAAAAAAGGGGGGTGATTCTACCCCCTTCTTCGGGTGGCTGGCTATTGCTTCAATTCTTTTTGTATCTGGGCGAATGACTTGGGCCAGGGTTGTCCCTTGAGCAAGGCAGGCGACAGCTTGCGAATGGCCGCCTTGGCCTGGGCACTGCTGGCGTAGTCTCCCTGCACCACCACATACCAGGGACTGCCACGGAAGCGGGTCTTGTAAACCCACACCTTGCCCGCCAAGCCATGCTCGGCCACAAAGCTGTCTACCGCCTTGGTGTTGCTCGCCCCCATCAACTGGATGCTGTAGTGATTCTTCGGCTTCTTGTTGAGAGTCGCCACCGGCGTCAACGCCACCTTGGCCGCCGGGGCCGCTACCGGCGCTGTCTGCGCACCACTGGCCGGTTGAGCCTCTGTCCGGGCCGGGACACTGTTCGGGGCCGGATTCTTGACCTGGGCCGTCGTTCCGGTCGGGACCGCACGGGAACCACTCCCCACCAGCTCATCCACCACGGCCGTGGGCAAGGCGCCGCTGACGTTCGGCTGGTTCATCAATTTCTCGACCACTTCGTCGGAGATGACGACTCGGCGCCCCTCATAGTTGGTTGACTCCGTGGTGACCGTCTCGCTCTCGACCTTCTTGGGCAAGGGCTTGGCATCGGACTGCCAATCGCGGGCAACCTGATTCCCTGACGGGATGGCAGCGGCGCCACTGCTCGCCAGAGTACTCAAGGCCCCGCTCGCCGCACCGACGTTCACAGGATCGCTTGAGACGGGATCGGGCAACGCCGTCCCCTGGGACGGTGCCTGGGCGGGGTCCTGGCCTGCACTGTCGAACAGGGGCAGATAGCTCAGGGCCAGCAACCCGCCCGCCACCAGGGCAAGCACGATCGCTATCTTCTTGACGGGCAACTCGGCCTGACGTTTCTTGGGCCTTCTGTCGGTCATGGTATCCTCCAGTAACTGCATGATGGCTGACGGATGTCCGCCCGCCCCATTCAGGATCTCTTCCACTTTCGGCTTGGGCAAGAGGGCTGTCGGGATCTTGAGCTCTTTGGCCTTCTCATACAAGAAGATACGTTGCTCAGGAGCGCTCAGTGGCGCGACTTCCAGCTCGAGGGCTGGCATGGCTCGTCCCTTGAGGAGCGCCTTCTGGTTACGACACCAGGCGTCATCACCCGAGAGCAGGATGGCCAGTTTATGAGGAGATGCCAGGGTATCGTTGTGACGACAGAGCGCCCACAACTCCCCCACCAGCTCGGCAGGCAAGGTATCGGCACGTTCGATGATGAGCAGCAGTCTGGCAGGCTTGTCACCCACCATGCGAAAGAAGCTGTCCGCCAGGGCATCCTGCGCGTTGAACAGGGGACGTGCCACCACCTGCTGCAACAGCAACTGGCGCACATCCGCCATCTTCATGGACGGGCTGCCGATGAGGCTGGCCACCCGCACCGCATCGGGCAGTTGGGCAAGCAGCGACTCGCACAGTGTGCCACGGCCACTGCCTGGCTTGCCGGAGAGAAAAACAAAGGGGTGGTTGAACTCGATCAGGTGCAGCAGCCGGTCAACCAACTGCCGCTGAGAAGGCAGTTTGAGCAATTTATTAGTGGTCACGACCAGACTCGATCACCGCCATCAATTGCTCGTCTGTCACATCGGCCACGACCTGGGCCTGTCCGATCCCGATCGGCAGCACCAGCCTCAGTTTGCCTTCCAGCACCTTCTTGTCACGGCGCATATGGCGAATGAAAGCGGCAAAATCCATATCGGACGGTGCCTTGACCGGCAAATCGGCGGCCAACAGCAGATCGCGGACTCGCGCCACCTCTTGCGCCGTCATGTCGCCACGGGCCAGGGCCGTCTCGGCCGCCAGCATGGTTCCCGCCGCCACGGCTTCACCGTGCAGCCAGTTGCCATAACCCTTCTCCGCCTCGATGGCATGGCCGAAGGTATGTCCCAGGTTCAGCAAGGCGCGCACGCCGTGCTCGGTCTCGTCCTGACCGACCACATCGGCCTTGATCTCGCAGCAGCGGCGAATGGCATAGGAGAGTGCATCACCGTCGAGGCGCTGCAGGCGGGTCATGTTGGTTTCAAGCCAGGAGAAGAAGGCGGCATCCCAGATGATGCCGTATTTGATCACCTCGGCCATGCCGGCGGCAAATTCCCGGGCAGGCAGGGTCTTGAGGCAGTCGGTATCGATGATCACATGCTTGGGCTGATAGAAGGCACCCACCATGTTCTTGCCGAGGGGATGGTTGACGGCGGTCTTGCCGCCGACGGAAGAGTCAACCTGGGAGAGCAGCGTGGTAGGCACCTGAATAAACGGAATGCCTCGTTGGTAGCTTGCCGCAGCAAAGCCGACAACATCACCTATCACACCGCCCCCCAGAGCGATCAGAGTGGTATCACGACCATGGCTGGTTTCCAGCAGAGCAGACATGATCCGCTCGAAGGTCGCCAGGGTTTTGTAGGCCTCGCCATCGGGCAGGATCAGGTGTTCCACCTGAAAACCGGACAGCAACTGAATGATCTGTTCAAGATACAGGGGCGCGACCACGGTATTGGTCACTATCATGACCCGCTTGCCCTTGATCGTCTGCGCCAGTACCTCGGGGCGTTGCAGCAGACCGGCAGCTATCTCTATCGGGTAGCTGCGTTCACCCAGTTCGACCTTCAACCTTTCCATGGACGTCCTCTAATGAATTACATACCAATCAACTTGACGATTTGATTAGCGACAACTTTGGCACTCTGGTCATCCGTCTGGATGACAAAATCGGCAACCTCTTCGTACAGGGCGTTGCGCTCTTGCGCAAGACGCTCAAGCACTTCACGGGGCGGCTCTTCGGTTTGCAGCAAGGGACGACGCTTGTCTCTCTGGGTTCGCGCCAATTGCTTTTCAATGGTGGTTTCGAGGTAGACCACGATGCCGCGTGCGGAGAGTTTGTTGCGGGTTTCACGGCTCTTGATGGCACCGCCACCCGTTGCCAGCACGATACCCTGCTGTTCGGCGAGCTCACCGATCACCTTCTCTTCGCGGATCCGGAAGCCTTCTTCGCCTTCAACATCGAACACCCAGCCGATATCGGCACCACTGCGGCGCTCAATCTCATGATCTGAGTCGAAAAACTCCATGTGCAGTTGTTCTGCCAGATGTCTACCTATGGTGCTCTTGCCCGCACCCATGGGACCTATCAGGAAAATATTGCGTTTCTCAGCCATGTCTTTTCGTTAGTAATTACAAACTGTATGGCCCCGGTAAACACTCGACCGGGGTACCTATGAACCTTATCTTGCGATGGATCAGGAGGGGGATTATCTCAGTAGAAACCAGGACTGGCAACCGCAGCCCTTACGCCCCAGCCTCATCGGGGCGTAAGGTTATATGTGTTTTACTCTCACAAGTAAAGTTTTCAGAGGGCGTCGGTCACTATCCTCGGGGTCACGAAGATCAGCAGTTCGCGCTTCTTGTTTTCACTGGTGGTTTTCTTGAACAGATAGCCCAACCCTGGGATATCCCCCAGCAGCGGCACCTTGCTGACATCGCTCTTGATGGTCTGTTGATAGATGCCGCCAAGCACCAGAGTTTCACCGTTGTTGACCAACACCTGGGTGGTGATGGACTGGGCGTTGATGGACACCGCATCCCCGGTCCCGGTCGGCACGGTTTCACCCTTGGTATCCTGAGTCACGGTCAAGTCCAGGATCACCCTGTTGTCCGGGGTGATCTGCGGTGTGACCTTGAGGCTCAGCACCGCCTTCTTGAAGGTGACCGAGGTCGCCCCGCTGGAAGAGGACTCCACATAGGGGATCTCGGTCCCCTGCTCGATCAGGGCCGGCTTCTGGTTGGCCGTGGTGACACGCGGACTGGCGATGATCTCGGCCTTGCTCTCCTTTTCCAGAGCCGAGAGCTCAAGATCCAGAAGAGTACCATTGGCAAGACGGGCGACCTGGAACGCCAGCGTGCCGGCCGCGTTGGTCACCGGCAGGTTAACGTTGAGTCTGTCTTCTACGTTGGGGCGAGTGATGGTGGAACTGCCATCATTGTTTCCGGCGCCATCATTACCCTCTATGGTGCCCGAGGTGCCGTTGCCATGACCGTCTGTCTTGGTCACACCCCAGCGCACCCCCAGTGCCTCATCGAAACCATCATCAATGGTCACCATGCGCGCCTCGATCACCACCTGCTTGACCGGGATATCGAGGATATCCAGCATCCGCTTGACGTTGCTGATGACATCCGCCGTGTCCTTGACCACCAGCACGTTGGTACGTTCATCCACGCTGACCGCCCCTCTGGGGGAGAGCAGCTTGGTACTCTCGGAGGAGAGCAGGGCCGCCACTTCCGATGCCTTGGCATAGTTGATCTGCAGATACTCGGTGTAGAGGGGAGCAAGATCCGCCACCTGGTTGCGGCTCTCCATCTGCTGTTTCTCGCGAGCGGCAATCTCGTCCGCCGGCGCCACCAGCAGGATGTTGTTGTCCAGCCGTTTGTCCAGCCCTCTGACCTTGAGGATGATGTCCAGCGCCTGCTCCCAGGGCACGCCATCGAGACGCAGCGTGATGTTGCCGGAGACCGAGTCCGTGGTCACCAGGTTCAGATTGTTGAAATCGGCGATGATCTGCAACACGGTACGAACAGGAATATCCTGGAAGTTCAATGAGATGGGTTTTCCTTGGTACTGCTTCGCCGCCGTGGTGGCCACCCGTTTTTTCACCTCGATGATGAACATCTTGTCGGCCTGATCGTAACGGTAGTCAAACTGGCCGTTCACCGAGAGCTCGAACAGGGTGTCATTGCCCTGGCGGAACACCTCCACCTGGGAGACCGGGGTAGCAAAATCCTGCACATTGATGAGGTTGAGCTGATCATCAGGTACCCGGGTACCGTGGAACTTGGCCAGCACTTTCTGACCACGGCTGCTGACATCCACCGCCGCCGAACTGTTGTCCAGCGTCACGAGGAACTCCCCCTGCCCTTCCTTGCCACGGCGAAAATCCACGCCCTTGACCGAGTTGAAGTAGGCCCCCCCCATGTTTGCCTGAGACACGGACAACACCGGCTTGCCGGGGGCAACGGGCGAAGGAGCCACAGTAGGTGTGGAAGCCATGGCCGGCAGAGCCTGATATTGGGACTGGTTCTGGGCAACTCGCTGGGTGTCAATCAATGCAGACTGAGTCACCGGCTGGCTTCTGACGAGCGCAGACTGGCTGGCTGCAACAGGCGCCGCCGAGGAAGCGACCGGCTCCCCTGCCTTGTCTCCCAGCGCCACCAGCAATTTATTGCCCTGCTGATGGACCTGATAGGGGGTGAGCTGATCGAGGGCGATCTTGATGTCGAGCCCCTGCCCCTTCCCCTCCACCAGGAGGTTGTTCACCCCTTGCTGCTTGATGGGCAGGGGATTGACCGTCAGGGCACCGATGGCCCCGGGTACGTGCAGCAGAAGCTGATTGGGTTCATAGGTCAACCTGTCCGTAAAACCGCTGACCGGTTCGCTGAAGCTGAGCTCCAGCAGGAGTTGATCGGCCAGCAGGGGATTCACCTTGACCTCCTGCAACGCGGGTACTGCCCACACCTGAGTGCATCCGCCCAGCCACAGCAGCGCTACACCGGTCATCCTTCTTATTGTTGTTCTCATCTCTGCTCATCCCTGATCATAGTTTTGCGTCGAGATTGGCCATGGCCAGCTGGGTTTCTCGGGTGACCCAGCATCCTTTGCCATCCGGTACCGTCTCCATCAAGTCAACATGCGTGTTCGTTATCTTGATGACCCTGCCCTGATCCAGCCCCATGTGCTGGTTGAGCCCGACGCGCACGGCTTGCCCGTCCGGGGTTTTGATCAATGCCCACAACTGCCCCTGCTTGCCGATGGAGCCTTTCATGCTCAGGCTGGCAAGCGAGTAGCGTTCCAGCACCTCCTTTTCCCGATTGGCCACTATCTGGGCACAGTCCGGCTTGGCCTTGGCATCCAGCCTGGAACTGGTTTCCGGCTGGGGTGCAATGAACGGACTACGCTGATCGCTGCGTTGATAGACCATGGGCGAGAAGGGCTTTATCTCCGGCAAAGATTCGATCGGTACCGGCTTTCTGGCCTTGGTCTGTTTGACATACTCATCCATGTCCTCCTGTCCCCCACAGGCCGTCAACAGCAGCGCCGACAAGAGAAGTACGCCCGCTCTCATGCTCATGGCTTTTTCTCCACGGTTTTGCCGTTGTACTTGTAGGTCTTGGCCTGCATGGACATACCGATCAGCTCACCCCCCTTCCCCTGGCTGAGCTGGAAAGAATCCAGGATCACGATGCGCGGCAAAGCAGCCATGTCCGCCGTGAACTTGCCAAGTTCGTGATAAGTGCCCACGACCTCGATGCGCATGGGCAGCTCGGTGGAGAACTCGTGTTTCACCTCTGGCTCCCAGTTGATCCTGTTCAATGTCAAACCGTTGTCGGTGGCAATGAAGCTGATGTCATCCAGCAAACCGGCGACTTCGTGGGTGTTGGGCAGCTGTTTGAGCTGGGTGTCGACCAGATGTTCCAGCTGGACCATCTGCTTTCTGTATGCTTCCAGGTTCGCGGCCAGCATGGCCTTGCTCTCGAATTGTCCCTTGAGCTCGGTCTCTTTTGCGGCTTCACGACCCAGGGCCGCCAGGGAATTGGCAATCACGTAGTAATAGAGTGCCCCGCCAAGCAGAGCACAGCAGAAGAAGACAAAGATGCCCTTGGCGATCGGCGGCCAGCGGGCAATGTCATTGAGATCCAGGTCGTTGAGTTGTTGCAGGTTCATTTTTGCCCCTTAGCCACGTTGGGTAGCGCCGTGGCAATCTGGAACATCATGGAGAACTGGCTCAGGGCGATGGGGGCCACCTCGGCCGTGAAGATGGTGCTGAGCTGGGATTGTGTCAGCCAGCCGGACCCGTCGATTCGGCGCATCATGCTGGCCACCCTGCCATAGGCTTCGGTCTTTCCCTTCACATCTATCTTGTTGTTTTGCAAGGCAAGGCTATCAAGATACACCCCATTGGGGACCAGCACCGGCAGCTGATTGAACAGACGCACAGGGATGTTGCGGCGCATCTGCAACTGCTCGATGAGTTGCATGCGGTCAATCAACTCCTTGCGCCTCTCCTTGAGAAGCCTGATCTCCCCAAGCTGGGTGTCCAGGGTTACCATCTCCTGCTGCAACCGCTGATTGCGCTGCTGCTGGTAGCCGATCTGCTGCTGCACCAGCCAGTCTGCGGCAAAGGCGATGGCTGCCGTCCCCGCCAGGAACAGACCGAACAGGATGCCGAATTGTTTCTTCTGACGCTGCGCCCGAGCCTGCCGCCAGGGTAGAAGGTTTATATTTGACATGGTGTGAAGCTCCTCAGTGCCAGCCCGAGCGCCGTCATGTACTTGGCCCCATGAGTCAGCCCCCCCTCTCCCTGCGGCTTGCCAAAGAGTGCAAAGGGATCGGGGTGCAGCACCTCGCAGTTGAGCTCGCTGCCGATTTGTCCGGCCAGCCCCGGCAACAGGCTCCCCCCTCCGGTCAACACCAGCCTGGAGAGCTCCTTGTTCCCCGAAGAGCTGCAAAACAGCTGCACGTTGCGCCGTATCTGCAACACCAGGGTGCTGAGATGAGGCAACAGGACATCCACCTCATGATCCGCAGGCAAGGAGCCCTGGAGCTTGGCCAGTTCCGCCTCTTCCATACTCATGCTGTAAAAAGAGGCCAATGCTTGGCTGTATTGATCACCACCAAAATTCTGCAACCGGGAATAGATGACTTGGCCCCGTAGCAGGGCGGCGAAAGTCAGGGCGCTGGCACCGATGTCGACGATGCCAACCGGTTTCTCCGAGGTTTGCAGGTCGGGCAGGCAAGCCAGCACGGCGCGTCCGAGCGCATGGGCCCCCACATCCACCACCATGGTCGTCATGCCTGCCTCCGTCAGGGCACTGACCCGGCCACTGACGCTCTCGGTCCGCGCGGCACTGAGCAGGACCTCCTGACGCCCGTTGTCGCCCGCCATGCCGAGGATTTCAAAATCTAGGCTCACTTCATCAAGGGGAAAGGGGATGAGCTGCTCAGCCTCCAGGTGAACCTGGTTCTCCAGCTCGCTCTCGTTGATGTTGGTATCGACCTGAATGATCTTGGTGATGACGTTGGAACCGGTCACGGCCGTGGCCACGTTCTGGCAATCCCCTTGCACGAGCCGCTTGAGCGACTTGAGGGACTGACTGACCCGTTCAATGTCCTGAAGTTGATAGTCGACCAGCGTTCCTCTTGGCATGGGGATCTCGGCAACCGAACCGAGGTGCACCTTGCCGGGACGTCCGCTGATGGTGACGGCCTTGATGGTTTGACTGCCAAAATCAATGCCCGCCATGGAGACGAGGGATCCCTTACTTAATAGCCCAAACATATACACATCCATGCGTTATTGGGTTTTCGGACTTATTGTAGGACAGCGCGTCATGATGTGACGGCTTAACTCAATATAATGCTCTATCTATCAATGTCATAAAGTTTGTGTCAAAAGTTGACGCCCCTCTCCTTTCGGCCTTGATTGCCGCCCCCTTGGTAATTGTGCCCTGGAGTGCTACCCTCCCGCCTCTTCTCGGGGTCGCCTGTTTGCGGACAGGAAAACCTCGAATCCGCGAGGGTAAAAAGGCTATACTCTGCGCCCGTTGGCTAATTTTAAGACGATTGGTAGTTCTTCCATGCTGAAATGGCTCGTTCGCCTGTTTATTGTCATGATGCTGGGTGCTGTGCTGGGCGTTGCCAGCCTCATCGGCATCTACTTCTACATCAAGCCCCAGTTGCCGGACGTCAGCGCCCTGCGCGATGTCAAACTGGCTACCCCCATGAAGGTCTACAGCCGGGACGGGGAATTGATCTCCCAGTTTGGCGAAATTCGTCGCATCCCCCTGCGGCTGGACGAAATTCCCCAGTCCATGATCGATGCCGTACTCGCCACCGAAGATGCCCGCTTCTATGAGCACCCGGGCATAGACCCCATCGGCATCATCCGTGCCGCCACCGTCTGGGCCGTCTCCGGCCAGGCGCGTCAGGGCGCCAGTACCATTACCCAGCAGGTGGCCCGCAACTTCTTCCTGAGCAACGAGAAGACCCTGGTACGCAAGATCAAGGAAGTGTTCCTCGCCTGGCGCATCGAGCAGAACCTCTCCAAGGACGAGATCCTCACCCTCTATCTCAACAAGATCCCCCTCGGCTACCGGGCATTCGGGGTCGGCGCGGCCGCCCAGGTCTACTTCGGCAAGGAGGTCAAGGATCTGACCCTGGACGAGATCGCCATCATCGCGGGTCTCCCCAAGGCACCCTCCATGCTGAACCCGATCCGTTCCCCGGAGCGCGCCTTCGCCCGCCGCAACGTGGTGCTGGGTCGCATGCTGGAAACCGGCAAGATCAC
Organism: Aeromonas sp. s4; assembly: GCF_040907855.1. NCBI lineage: Bacteria > Pseudomonadati > Pseudomonadota > Gammaproteobacteria > Aeromonadales > Aeromonadaceae > Aeromonas > Aeromonas sp. s4. Next base: position 26,018 of record NZ_JBFOCP010000039.1, read on the forward strand.
CCAGGCCCAGTATGACGAAGCCTCCAAGATGCCGGTCAAGGCCCGTTTTCACGGTGCCGAAACTACGCTGAACGCCCCCTATCTGAGCGAGATGGTACGCCAGAAGATGGTGGAGCAGTTTGGTGAAGATGCCTACACCATGGGACTGCACGTCTACACCACCGTCACCGCCAAGCGTCAGCGCGCCGCCCATCAGGCGCTGCTGGATGGTGTCTTCGACTACGACACCCGCCACGGCTACCGTGGCCCGACCGCCTTGCTGTGGAAAGCCGGTGAAACGGCCTGGGACTACGAGCAGATCATGGCCCATCTGGCCAAGCAGCCGACCTATCAGCCCCTGATGGCCGCCGTGGTCACCCAGCTCGGCGACAAGAGCGCCACCCTGGTGCTCAAGAATGGCAAACAGGCCGAACTGGGCTGGAATGGCATCAAGTGGGCGCGTGCCTTCATCACCGACGATCGCCAGGGCTTTGCCCCGAAATCGGCGCGGGATGTACTCAAAGTCGGCGCCCAGATCTGGGTCAGGGAGAAAGGGGAAGAGTTGCTGCTCTCCCAGATCCCCGACGTCAACGCCGCCCTGGTGGCCATGAACCCGCAAGACGGCGCCATCGAGGCCCTGGTCGGCGGCTTCAGCTTCGAGCTCTCCAAGTTCAACCGGGTCGATCAGGCCCGTCGTCAGGTCGGCTCCAACATCAAACCGTTCCTCTATGCCACCGCGCTGGAGCAGGGCTATACCCTGGCGTCCCTCATCAACGATGCACCGATCAACCAGTGGGATCCTGCCAAGGGCCCCATGTGGCAGCCCAAGAACTCGCCCGCCATCTATGAAGGGCCGACCACCTTGCGCCTCGGCCTTGCCAAGTCCAAGAACGTGATGTCGGTCCGCCTGATGCGCGCCATCGGGCTGGATACCTATATCGACGGCCTGACCCGCTTCGGCTTCGCCCGTGATCACATCTCCGCCAACGAATCCCTGGCGCTGGGTGCGGCGGAGTTCACCCCGCTGGAAGTGGTGCGCGGCTACTCGGTGCTGGCCAATGGCGGCTTCCAGGTCACCCCCTACTTCATCACCGAAGTAACTGACAGCTTCGGCACCCCCCTGTTTGAGGCCAACCCGGCCGCCGCCTGCCGCGACTGCGGCGTGCTGGCCGCCGCCGGTCTCGACAGCGCGGATGCCTATGCCAATACCACGGCAGACTGGAAGGCCCAGTGCCCCATCGATCCTGTCGTGCCCAACAACATGGCACCGCAGACCATCAGTGCCCAGAGCGCCTTCCTCATCACCGACACCCTGACCACCGCCATCTGGGGTGGCAATGGCTGGCGTGGTACCGGCTGGCGGGCAGCCCGTGACCTCAAGCGTCACGACATCTCGGGCAAGACGGGGACCACCAACGAATCCCGGGATGCCTGGTTCTCCGGCTATACCCCAAATCTGGTGGCCACCTCCTGGATCGGTTTTGACAACCACCAGCGCGGTCTGGGCCGGGCCGAGTTTGGCGGTGGTGCCGCCCAGCCCATCTGGATTGACTTCATGAAGACGGCTCTGCAACAGGTGCCCGAGCGCAAGATGCCGGTCCCCGAAGGGATCATGCAGGTCCGCATCGATCGTGAAACCGGTCTGCTGACCAATCGCGCCGATGGCAGTACCACGGAGGAGTTCTTCAAGGAGGGCACAGAGCCCACCCGCTACGCGAGCCAGATCTCCGATGGCAACCAGGTGTATGGCGGTGACGATGCGACCACAGACGGTCCCGTCTCCACCGACGACATCTTCTAGGTCCCCCTGGAAACAACAAAAACCGGCGCCCAGGCGCCGGTTTTTGTTTCGGGATGACGAGCGGGCTGCGTCAGCCCAGCAGGGCTTTCATCAGACTCGAGATGCGGGCCGCCAGCTCATTGAAGCAGGGGCGGCGAACCGAGTAGTGACGATAGAGCAGGGAGATGGTGCGCCCCGGCACGGGGTTGATTACCGGACGATAGCTGACGCCCCCCTCCTCCGGGTTGGCGGGCACGGCGAGCCTGGGCACCAGCGTCATGCCGCTGCCAGCGGCGACCATGTTGCGCAAGGTCTCCAGACTGGTGCCCTTGAAGCGCTGATCCTCACCGATGCCCGCGGCAAAACAGAAACCCATCGCCTGATCCCGCAGGCAGTGACCGTCGGCCAGCATCAGCAATTTCTTGCCCTTGAGATTGTGCAGGGGCACCGCCTTGGCGCTCGCCTCCGGGTGATGCTGAGGCACGGCCAGCCACATGGGCTCCTGATAGAGGGGGATGGCGCCAAACCCCTCCATCCCTTCCAGCTCCGCCAGCACGAGGCAATCCAGCTCCCCCTCCTCCAGCCGCTTGAGCAGCACTTGGGTCTGATCTTCGTAGAGGTAGAACTCCAGCTTGGGGAAGTGTTCACGCAGATCCTGGATGATGTGGGGCAGCAGGTAGGGGCCCACGGTGGGAATGAAACCGATGTGGATCTCGCCGGACATGGGCTCGGCGAAGTGCTGGCCTATGCTCTTGAGCTCTCGCGCCTCTTTGAGCACCTTGCGCGCCTGACGGGCCATGGCATCGCCGGCGGGCGTGAACAGCACCTTGCGGGAGGTGCGCTCGATGAGGATCACTCCCAGTTCATCTTCCAGCTTGCGCAGCTGGCCACTCAGGGTCGGCTGGCTGACAAAGCAGCGCTCCGCTGCCTTACGAAAGTGTTTCTCCTCTTCCAGCGCTACCAGATATTCGAGATCGCGAAGGTTCATAGGTACTGCATCCTGCCGTTCAATGAGGCCGATAGCATGCACAAGAACGGTGCGGGGGACAAGGGAGGCGCGCAGACGGGTCTGCCCTCTCCCTCTCCTTTGACAAGCCGCAGGCGATGGGCGAGAGACTCACCCCATCAGGGAGGTGATGTGATCCGCGAACGCCGCTGGCTCTCCCAGATAGGAGGAGACAGGCAGCGCAACGACGCGCTCCCCTTGCATCAATCCCAGGGTCGGGAACCCCTGCCCGCCGAGCCGGCGCAGCCACGCCTGGCTTGTGGCCAGATGGCCCACAAGATCGACCCGACCAAAGGCCAGGGCGAATGCTTCCGGTGTCAGCCCCTGCTCCCGCGCGAGCGCCGCCAGCCGTGTCGGGGAACCGACCCATTCCCCATCCCGGTAGTGGGTTTCCTGGATGCGGTGCAACAAGGCAAGGCCGTCGCCGCCAAGCTCGCTCACCGCCAGAACGGCGCGTATGGGCGGCTCGGAGTCGAGGAGCAGTGACTCGTTGAGCAGAAGCTCGTTGAAGTAGCGCTCACCAAAGCGCTGTCCGGTGAGGGCATGGATGCGCTCGTCATGGGGGCGCACATAGTCCCGCAGGGGCTGTCCCATGGCCTGGCGCCTGGCGCCCATCCAGAGGCCCCCCCCATGCAGTTCGATACGAAGGCCCGGGATCTCGGCAGCGGCTTTCAGCAGGGGGGCGGCGCCATAGCACCAACCACAGAGGGGGTCATAGACATAATGGAGGGTTGTTTGCGCTTCGTTCATCATCATTCTCGATTCAATGCTGGATAAAAAACCGGGCCCTCGGGCCCGGAAAAAAACACAGGGATGTAGGCGTCAGGGAGTTACCACTTCATCTCGCCGGTATTGACCTTGGCACCGATGGCCAGGCCATCGTCGACCGGCAGGGAGGGGTAAGCCTTCTTCAGCGCTTCAATCAGCTGGCCGGAGTGCTTGGTCTTGGCCAGCTCTTGCTCAAAGCGCTGCACGTAGTCACGGGTGAAGGTCACGGCTTCGGTACCCTTGGGCGCAGTCCCCAGGAAGTGACCCGGCACCACGCGCTCGGGTTTCAGCGCCAGCAGATTGTTCAGCGCCTTGACCCAGTGGCTGCGAGCGGCCTTGGACTGGCTGTCCGCCATCCAGACGTGCACGCCGCTGTAGACCGGCACACCGCCAAAGGCCGTCTTGATGGAAGGGGCCCAGAGGTAGGCATTCGGGGTGTTCATCTCTTTGATTTCAATCTTCTCGCCATCCAGGGTCAGGTGGCTGGCCGTCATCACTTGCGGCACGCTCAGGCTCTTGGGCGCATCCTTGCCCAGGATCGGGCCCCAGTAGCTCAGCTTGGCATCCTTGGTCTGCTTGATATGGTCGACCACATGCTGGTCGGCCAGCACCTTGACATCCGGGAACGCAGCCATGACGGGTTCCAGACCGAAGTAGAAGTCGGGGTCACCGGCACTGATATAGACAGTGGTCAGCTTCTTGCCGCTCTTCTTGATCATGTCCACCAGCGCCTGACCATGTTGCACATCGAACTGGGCATCGATCAGGATGGCCTCTTTGTCACCGGTTACCAGTGAGGAGGAGACGGGGAAGATGGCCTTCTCGCCGGGGTTGTAGACGGTCACGGTCAGGGGGGCCGCCAGGGCGGAACCCGTCATCAGGAGGCTGGTCAGGGTCAGGGTACGCAGTGTGTTGTTCATCAGATAACGCTCATCGGTGTGGATTAATGGAATGAGCGCAGTTTATTGCATCACCATCGATACAAATACCGCATAATGGGCGCATCACTGTTGCACAAATCGAGCATATAGGGGCACAAGATGGATAGGCTGACCGCATTGCGGGTCTTTGTCTGCGTAGTGGAACAGGGCAGCCTGAGCGGCGCCGGGGAGAAACTGGAGATGTCCCGTGCCATGGTGTCGCGCTACCTGGCCGAACTGGAACGCTGGATGGGGGCCAGATTGCTGCACCGCACCACCCGCCGGCTGAGCCTGACCGGGCCAGGAGAAGAGGCGCTGAACCGGGCCAGAGCCATGCTGGCCCTGGGGGAAGAGATGGAACACCTGGCCATCCGCCATGACGAGGCCCCCAAGGGGCAACTGCGCATCACCTGCAGCTACTCTCTCTCCGAAGCCCTGCTGGTCGGGGCGGCGAACGACTACCTGGCCCGTTACCCCGGCACGGCGATCGACATCTTGCTGCTGGACCGGACGGTCAATCTGGTGGAGGAGCGAATCGATCTCGCCCTGCGCATCACCAACGACCTCGATCCCAACCTGGTGGCCCGCAGGCTCGGCACCTGCCACTCGGTGGTGTGCGCCAGTCCCGCCTACCTGGCCCGCCATGCTCCGCCGCAGCAGGTGCAGGATCTGGCACTGCACAACTGCCTCACCTACACCTATTTCGGCAAGAGCCTGTGGGAGTTTCTGGGGCCCGATGGTCCCGAATCCGTCCCGGTGAGCGGCAACCTCAGCGCCAACATCTCCAACCTGCTGCTGGCCGCCACCCTGGACGGGGCGGGGATCAGCCTGCAACCCGCCTACTCGGTTCACCCCCATCTGGCAAGCGGCGCTCTGGTCCCCCTGCTCACCCCGTGGCAGCCCAAGCGCCTCGGCGTCTATGCCGTTTATGGCACCCGCAAACAGATGTCCCCCCTGCTGCGCAGCTTCCTCGACTTTCTCGTGGAGCGGATGGCGGACGATCCCCTGTGGCAGGAAGCCCCTCCCTCTCTCTGATCCCTGCGAGCCGCACAAAAAAGGGGCCTCGCGGCCCCTCTTTGCTCCATCCTGTGCCCGGTCAGGCTTCGAAACCGAATGCCTTGACCGGGGTCTCTCCCTCCTCGGCCTCCTGATCCTCCAGATAGATGTCGTGATAGGCGGCATAGATGGAGTAGTTGATGGCAGGCAGCACCACCAGCAGGCCCACCAGCATCAGGAGTGCGCCAAAGAAGATCAGCACGGCCCCGAGCAGCCCCCACCAGAGGAAGGGCCACATGTTGCGCAGACATCCCTTGAAGCTGAGCCTGGCTGCCTGCCAGACCCCGACCTGATGGAAGAGGATAAGGGCGGGGGCGAAGGTGATGGCCATCAGCACGGGAACGAACAGTGCCAATCCCACCAGGGCGCAGACGAGGAAGCCCTGTGCCTGCTCCGGGGTCAGCGCCAGGGAGCCCGGATCCGCGGACAACAGGCCGGTGAGTCCCCACTGGTGCAGCAGGAATACGCAGATCATCAGGATCCCCATGATGAGGCCGAGCACCATCAGGCCCCCCAGCATCAAGGGGGTCAACCGATGGCGGAAACCGGCAAAGAAGTCGCCAAATTGCAGCGCCTCCCCATGGTGACCCCGCCGCGCCACCGCCACCCAGCCAGCCCCCCACACCATGTAGAGCAACTGGGAGATCAAGCCCCCCGCCGGCAGCTGATCCAGCACGATGCCCACCACAAACCAGAGCACTATCATGGCCACGCTGGCACCCATCCCCTTGTTGAAGATGTCGAATCCGGTGCGGATCCAGATCCAGCCCTGTCCTATGCCATGGCGTTTGGGTTCGTGGCGCAGGGCCCTGTCACTGTTCATCATTGACCTCGTCGAAAAATAGGGGCGAAGCGGCGTCTCCCCAGGGCACGCTCACCGTGACCATGATGGGGCAGGTGCGTACTACCTGGCCAGGCCGCCGGGTCGGGGAGAGCCTCATCTTGTAGTCGGTGACCTGGGTCGCCGCCGAGTAGGGTACCGCGATGGCGGTATCGAATGGAATAGGGGTCAGGGCCCCTGTCCGGCCATGCCCACCGCGACCCGGCCTGGCTGGTGGTGAAACGGTTGTCGCTCGCGAGCGCCCCCAAGATGCGGTAGCGCAGCGGCCCCCTGCTCAGGCTGGCAAGGTCGAAGGGAAGGCTGGCACCCGCAACCAGAGCATTCACCTCGCTGCAATGGCGTGTCCGTTGCGTCTTTCTGGGCCGCAGCCGACGAGTTTATCGCCCACGGTTGACGGACAGCACCGCCAGAATGTGGCATCATCTCCCCCCTCTTGCTTTCCCCCTGATCCGATGGAGCCATCATGCGCCGCCTCTTCTTTCTTCTCCTGCTGCTCGGCAGCCCTGCGCTTCACGCCGAACCGGGGTTTATCAGCCGCCTGCTCAACCACCCGGTGCCGGGGGGCGTGGCCGTGGTACCACTGGGAAGCGGGGCCAAGGCGCCCGCAGTGCGCTATCAGGACAAGCCTGTGCTGGTGGTACAGGAAGACGGGAAGACGTGGATCGCCATCGTCGGCATCCCGCTCAAGAGCGCGCCCGGCCCCCATCAGGTGACCACCAGCGATGGCCGCACCTTGAGTTTCACGGTCGGCACCAAGCACTACCGTGAGCAGCACATCAAGCTCAAGAACAGCCGCCAGGTCAATCCGCTGGCCGAAGACATGACCCGCATCAACCGGGAGCTTGCCGAACAGACCCGCGCCTACCAGACCTTCAGCCCGGCTCAGCCGAGCAACCTGCTGTTTGACAAGCCGGTCCAGGGCCCGCTCTCCAGCCCCTTCGGGCTGCGCCGCTTCTTCAACGGCGAGGAGCGCAACCCCCACTCCGGCCTCGACTTTGCGGTCGGAGCCGGCACTCCCATCAAGGCACCAGCCGCTGGCAAGGTCATCCTCATCGGCAACTACTTCTTCAACGGCAATACGGTGTTCGTCGACCACGGCCAGGGCCTCATCAGCATGTTCTGTCACATGTCGAAGGTGGACGTGAAGCTGGGCCAGAGCCTGCCCCGCGGCGGCATCGTCGGCCGGGTCGGCGCCACCGGCCGCGCCACCGGTCCCCACATGCACTGGAACGTCAGCCTCAACGACGCCCGCGTCGACCCCGCCATCTTTATCGGCGCCTTCAAGCCCTGAGGCCGGCGACCTGCCGCCCACAGGCAGGGGCACTCAAAATGAAAAAGGCAGCCGAGGCTGCCTTTTTCATGGACGCATAACCACATCTCAGGCAGCGCTGTGCTGGCGCCCCTCCCTGTTCATCGCCCGCCACATCACCAGGACCAGCAGAGTGCTGCAAGTGGGCAGCGCCAGCCAGACACCGGCCACTCCCCACAGGGAGGAGAAGCCCCACAGGAAACCGCCGATCAGCACCAGCTTGCCGCCGGTGAGCAGGGAAGCGATGCGGGCCCGGTTGATGGCCTGGAAGTAGGTGGCCCCCACCAGCAGCAAGCCTTCCATGGGCAGTCCCCAGAAGTAGAGCCAGATACCGAGGCTGGCCACCGGCAACAGGGCAGCATTGTCCCCCGCAAACAGATAAACCACTGCCTCCGGCCACAGATACAGCGGGATCATCCCGCACAGTGCCACCGCCATGGTCACTCCCAATGCCAGGTTACGCACCCGCAGCACCCGTGCCCAGTTGCCCGCCCCGGCATTGAAGCTGGCGATGGGTTGGATGCCCATGGCGATCCCCTCGAAGATGAGATAGAAGAAGGCCTCGCTGTAGCTGATGACCCCATAGGCGGCCACGTGCAGCGAAGTGCCCACCGAGAGCAGCGCCTTGTTGTGCAGCGCCAGCACCACCGAGAGGTAGAGGTACATCAGAAAACTCGACACCCCGAGTCGCAATGTCTCCCCCATCAGCCGCCAGTCGGGCACCAGGGTATCCCAGCGAATGCGCAACTGGCTGCGGGGGGTGAAGAAGTGCCACAGGCACAGGCCCCCGGTGACCGCCTGGGAGAGCATGGTCGCGATGGCGGCCCCCGCCAGCCCCCAGGGGATCACCGCCATCAGCAGGTAGTCGAGCAGCACGTTGAGCACGCCGCCCCCCACCAGGATCCAGGTGGTGAGGCCGGGTCGCCCGTCGTTGCGCAGCAGGGCGGTAAAGGCCATGGAGAGCACCGCGAACACCCCGAGCCAGGCGTACCACTGCAGATAGGCGAAGCCTGCGTCGAAGATGACCCCCTGCGCCCCCATCCAGACAAGCATGGCCTCGCCGTAACGAATGCCAATGAAGGCGAGCAGCGCGGAGGCGATGAGCACCATCACCAGGGCATTGCCGACGATGTGGCGCGCCCTGGCCTGCTCCCCCTTGCCCAGATAGAAGGAGGCCAGCGACGAGGATCCCATGCCGATCAGGGCACCCACCGCGTAGAGCACGGCGCAGATGGGGTACGCCAGCATCATGCCGGCCAGCCCGTCCTGGCCCAGGATATGGCCGACGAAGATGCCGTCTATGGTGACATAGATGCCGGTGACCAGCATGGCGGCCACCGTGGGGGTGACGTAACGCAAGAAGAGGCGGGAAAGGGGGGCCGTGCCCAGATCGACGGAGGACATAAATTGCTCAATGAAGGGGAACGGCCAGAATAATAGCCAAACAAGACCCGGATCACCCGTTATTTGTGCCGTGGATCATTCATCTTGAGGGCTTTACCCGCCCCGGCCCCTGCTTTAGGCTAGGGCGACTTCTCCTGAACGGAAACGTGCGCCATGTTGCAACGCCTGCTCTGTCTGATGCTCTGTCTCAGCCTGTTCCCCTTCTCCGCTGTCCAGGCTGATGATGCCATCACTCAGGTAGAGGAGCTGCTGCAAAGCATCCCCAAGACTGATACCCCGGAAAACCAGCAACTGCGGGAGAGCTACCAGCAGGCGCTGCAATATGCCCGGGATGCCCAGCGCTACCGGGAACAGGGCAAGGCCTACCAGCAGATCCTCATCGACTACCCCAAGGAGTCCGCCCGTCTCAAGGAGGGGCTGCACAACTATCAGCCCCAGTCCCGCCCGTCCCTCTCCTCCCTCAAGGAGGATGCCCTGCGCCAGGCCATCAGCCTGAGCAGCAACCGCCAGCTCAACCTGCGCAAGGAGCGTCAGGCGGTGACCGACAGCCTCAACCAGCTTGAGAGCACGGGCCAGGAATATCACCTGCGGGTCGACGAGTTGCGCAAGCAGTTGCTCCAGACCCGCTCCCTGCTCGATCGCCTGAGCTTCAGCAACGAGTCGGACAGATTGCAGGAGGCCCAGCAACTGGCCACCCGACTCAAGGAACAGAGCCTCTCCGACCGGATCCAGATGCTGGAGCTGGAGCAGCTCTCCGCGCAGCAGCGCAACGATCTGGGCAAGCTCAAGCTGCAGGAGCTCAACCTCGCCATCACCGACGAGGATGAGTGGCAGACCAGTCTGCTTGCCCAGCAGAACCAGCTGCGCCGGGACAAGACCGAGCAGGCCCTGGCCGAGAGCGAACGCCTGCGCCGCCAGCTCACCTCTGACCTCCCCCTCTTGCAGGAGCAACAGCAGCAAAACCAGGCCCTCTCCCTGCAACTGGGGGCCCTCGAGGACCAGATTGAACGGGTGCAGGACGAGCAACGGGGGGTGGACACCTCCCTCTCCGGGCTCAACGAGCTGGTCAATTCGGTGCGCGAACAGCTGGAGTGGTTGCAGATAAGCAACGCCTACGGCGAGAACCTGCGCAGCAAGCTGGCCGATCTGCCCGCCTACTTCCCGCTGGAGCGGCTGGAGTCCGCCATCGTCAAAGCGCGTATGGCCAAATACCAGTACGAGACCGAGCAGGATGCCCTGAAGGATCCGGTGCAACTGCGCAACAGCCTGCTCAGTGGAGACGGCATCACCCTGGACAGGGCCCAGCGCGCCGTGCTGGACAACCTGCTCAAGGCGAGGCGGCAACTGCTGACCCGGCTCAACGATGCCTCCGACACCCTCATTCAGGAGCAGACCCGCCTCAAGCTGCTCTACAGCCGCCAGAACAGCAAGATCGACGAGATCCGCGAACTCAGTGCCAGCCATCTGTTCTGGATGCCGGACGTGCGCCCCCTGAGCCCGGCGGTGCTGCTCGGCGTCCCGGCCGCCCTCGGCCTTGCCTTCAACCCGGCCAACTGGCTGCAACTGCCCAGGGCCATCGCCGAGAACAACCCACTGAGCCTGACCCTGGCTGGCCTCGGGCTGCTGGGGCTGGCCTGGTGCTGGCTGAAACTGGCCCGCCACCTCATTCAATACAGCCAGTACATTGCCCCGCGCATCGGCAAGGTAACCCAGGACAAGTTCAGCCTCACCAGCCGGTTGCTGGTGCGCTCCGTGCTCGCCGCCCTGCCGCTGCCCGCCATGGTGCTCATGGTGCACGGCCTGCTGGACGGCGCCTGGCAATATCCCTTCGCGGTGGCGGTGGCCCGGGGCCTGGGTGAAATCTGGTTCCTGCTGCTGGCCCTACTGGTGGCGCGCCACCTCACTCTGGAGAAGGGGATCCTCATCCTCCACTTCCGCTGGCAAAAGGAGCGGGTGCAGCGAGTGTGGGGACAGTTTCGTACCCTGCTGCTGGTGCTGATCCCGAGCTTCTTCGTACAGGGCATGGCGAGCAGCTATCAGGAACACGCCTTCTACGACTCCCTGGGACGCCTCGCCTTCATCATCGGGGCCCTCTGGCTGCTGCTCTTCTTTGCCCGCCTCAACCGGGAAAAACTGCCCCTCACCTGGGGTCAGGCAGACATGACCAAGCCCCATCTGCTGCACCACTTCATCTGGAACAGCCTGATGCTGGCCCCGCTGCTGGCGGTGCTGGGCGCCCTGTTCGGCTACTTCTACACCTCCCGCACCCTGCTGCGCCAGCTGGAGCTGAGCCTGCTGGCGGGGCTCGGCTGCCTGCTCGTCTACTATCTGGCCCACCGCTGGATGCTGATCCAACGCCGCCGACTCGCCTTCGATCGCGCCAAGCAGAAGCGGGCCGAGATCCTGGCGCAGCGGGAGCGGGAAGAGGACGATCTCAGCTCCGAGATCCCCGATGTGGTGGAGGAGCCCGAGCTGGATCTGGATACCATCAGCGCCCAGTCCCTCGGCCTGGTGCGCACTCTGCTGATGCTGGGCTTCACCATGCTGGTGGTGGTGCAATGGTCGGATCTCAACTCGGCATTCAGCTTCCTCAGCAGCATCGAGGTGTGGCAGGTGAGCAGCAAGGTGGCCGGCATCGAGCAGCTCTCCGCCATCACCCTGCAGGATCTGATGCTGACCGTCTTCGCCTTCATCCTGACGGTGGTCACCGCCCGCAACCTGCCAGGGTTGATGGAGCTCACCCTGCTCCAGCACCTGAGCCTCTCCCCAGGCACCGGCTTCGCCCTCACCACGGTGAGCAAGTACCTGGTACTGCTGATTGGCGCCCTCACCGGCTTCTCCATGCTCGGCATCGACTGGTCCAAAACCCAGTGGCTGGTGGCAGCACTCTCCGTGGGGCTGGGCTTCGGGTTGCAGGAGATCTTCGCCAACTTCGTCTCCGGCCTCATCATCCTGTTCGAAAAACCGATCCGCCTGGGTGACACCGTCACCATCCGGGATCTCACCGGCACCGTCACCAAGATCAAGACCCGCGCCACCACCATAGTGGACTGGGACAGGAAGGAGATCATCGTCCCCAACAAGGCCTTCATCACCGAGCAGTTCATCAACTGGTCCCTGTCCGATGCCATCACCCGGGTCCGCTTGCGCATTCGCATCGGCCTGACCCAGAATCCCAAGCAGGTACAGCAACTGCTGGAGCAGAGCGTGCGCGAGTCCACCCTGGTGCTGGATACGCCCGCCCCGGAGGTGTTCCTCATCGAGTTCACCGACTCGGCCCTCATCTACGAGATCCGGCTCTACGTCAACAACATGGATCACCGGATGCCCATTACACACGAGGTACATTCCCTGATCCTGGAGAAACTCGGCCAGGTCGGCATGCATCTGCCACATCAGCAGATCGACATCCGGATGAGCCGGGGATGAAGCCCCCAAAGACGACAACAGGAGCCATCATGCAGATCATTGCCCATCGCGGTGCCAGCGGCCTGGCCCCGGAGAATACCCTCAAGGCGATGAGCCTGGCGCTGGATCTGGGTGCCAAAGCCATCGAGCTGGACGTGCAGTGGGCCGACGGAGAGCTCTGGGTCTTCCACGACCGGCGGCTGGAGCGCTGCACCAACGGCCAGGGTGTGCTGACCGGGCAATCCCGGGAGTACCTGGCGAGCCTGGATGCGGGGGACGGGGAGCGGATCCCGACCCTGTGGCAGGTGATGGCACTGGTGGCGGGGCGCTGCGAACTGCACATCGAGCTAAAGGGCGCCCACACCGCCGAGCCGGTGGCCGCCCTGACCAGGCGGGCCGAGGCCGAGCTTGGCTTTACCCAGGCGCACTGGATCGTTTCCTCCTTTCATCATCCCGAGCTGTTACGCTTCAAGGGACTGCGACCGGAAATCAGGATCGGCGCCCTGACCGCCAGCCTGCCCCTCGACGGCGCCGCCTTCGCCGAGACGCTGGGGGCCTGGTCACTGAACTGCGACGTGGATTTCGTCGACGAGACCCTGGTGGCGGATGCCCATCGCCGGAGGCTCAAGATCCTGGTCTATACAGTCGACGAAGTGAGTGATGGGAGCGCCCTCGCCAGCATGGGTGTCGATGGCATCTTCACCAACCGACCAGATCGATTCAGCTGAGTATCGGCGCGGCCTGGCAGGCCACAAGGAGGTGAAAAGAATTGAAAAAATGCGGTGCATCGGGATACATAAAGTCCATAGCCAGCCGATACAGAGTTGGCTCATAACAATAACAAACACCATGGATCTCTGACTGACGCTCACAAGGATGTAAACATGAACCTATCCATCAAGAACAAGCTGGTCCTCTCCATCGGGGCCATCATTCTGGTCATCACCGGCCTGCAGGTCTGGTACAACACCTCCCAGTTGCGCAGTGAAACCCAGCGGCTGATCTGGAGCTTCATCGACGACAGCTCGGTCGCCAACGTCAAGGGGATCTCCCGCTGGCTCGACGCCCGCATCAATCTCGTCACCGCCACCAAGGAAGCCTTCGCCAAGGAAGACGAGCCCCTCAGCCACCTGGCCCAGTCCATGAATGCGGGCAACTTCGATCTCGTCTACGTGGGCACCAAGGATGGCCGGATGATCCAGAGCAAGCCGACCGATCTGCCGGCCGGCTACGATCCGCGCCAGCGCCCCTGGTACAAGGACGCCATGGCCGCCGGCAAGCTCGCCATCACGGCTCCCTATGCCGACATCACCACCGGCCAGCTCATCATCACCATCGCCGAGCCCTTCAGTCGCGGCAACACCGACGGCGTCATCGCCGGTGACGTCTCCATCGACGGTCTGGTGAAAGACGTGCTCGCCATGAACTCGGAAGGCACCTATGCCATTCTGGTGGACAGCAACGGCACCATCATCGCCCACCCGGACAAGGATCTGACCCTCAAACCCGCCACCGCCATCTCTCCGGAACTGACGGCAGCCAAGGTCAACGAGCTGGCCCATGACAACACCATCTCCGAGATGGATATCAGCGGCAAGGCGAGCGTGTTCGATCTCACCGAGATCCCCAACACCAACTGGTATTTCGGCATCGTGGTGGATGAAGCGGTCGCCTACCAGTCCGTCTCCCGCATGGTCACCTCCGCCCTCATTCAGGGATTGCTGACCATCCTCATCGTGGCGGGCTTCTCCTATGTCGCCATCAACGGCTCCCTGGCGCCGCTGAAAACCCTGGGCGAGGCAATTGCCGATCTCTCCCGCGGCAACGGCGATCTCACCCGTCGCATCAAGATCGAGCGTGAAGACGAGGTCGGTACCGTCGCCAAGCACGTCAACACCTTCATCGAGCGCATCCACGTCATGGTGCAGGACATCTCCAACTCCTCCACCCAGCTCAACCAGCAGGCCAGGTCTTCCCACGACATGGCGGAGAAATCCAACCAGGGGCTGGCCCGCCAGCAAAACGAGATCTCCCAGATTGCGACCGCAGTGCACGAGATGTCCGCCACCGCCGTCGAAGTGGCCAGCAACGCCGAGCAGACCGCGGAAGCGGCCCGCAGCTCCTCCAGCAGTTGCGAGCACGGCAAGCAGGTGATTGCCCGCAACCAGCGCTCCATCACGGATCTCGCCACCCAGGTCAAGCAGGCCTCCGGCATCATTCAGGAACTGGAGAAGAACGCCCAGGAGATCAACACCATCCTCTCCACCATCCAGGGCATCGCCGAGCAGACCAACCTGCTGGCGCTCAACGCCGCCATCGAGGCCGCCCGGGCTGGCGAGCAGGGACGCGGCTTTGCCGTGGTGGCCGACGAGGTGCGGGTGCTTTCCCAGCGCACCCACAGCTCCACCGTCGAGATCCGCAGCATGATCGAGACCCTGCAGCGCAACACCCAGGGCGCCGTCAGTACCATGCACGAGGGTCAGCTGCTGGCCCAGAACAGCGTGGAAGATGCCAACGATGCGACCCAGGCGCTGGAGCAGATCACCACCTCCATCAACCAGATCTCCGACATGGCGACCCAGATCTCCAGCGCCGCCGAGGAACAGCGTGCCGTCACCGACGAGGTGAGCCGCAACATCCAGGCGGTCAAGGATGTCTCGGACGAGCTGGCAGTGGATGCGGACAGCTCCCGCAATCTGTCGGCCCAGCTTAAAAATATTTCAGGTGAATTGAATAATCAGGTCGGCATGTTCCGCATCTGATCGACCATGGGAAGAAAGGGGCCGTTCAGGCCCCTTTTTTTATAAACCCTTTTTGTTTCAACGGTTATAATCCCCTTTCGAGACCCTCAGTCCTGTGATCGACATCTCCTTTTGCCCATGTGTGGGAGACGGGTCCAGTCTGTCATGGCTATATTCGCATTACTTTTTTGATGCCTAACCTCGATATGTCATCGTGATAATAGTTATCATTAAACTGTTTTGATAAAAAACTTAAAAACTTTATGGGTAATACCCAAAAAGAGAGGCATTTCTCATTTTTTTGAAAGAAAACTACGTATAATCTTGGAGTTAAAATCACCAGAGTAGCGAGTACGGCTGATCCAGATCACTGATGGATGGCGATAATGACGGCATTTTCATCCAAGGAATGGGGTGGTTGTAATAAAAATCACCGTTGCCAAGCACTAAAACAAAGCAGTTTGACTTGCATCAAGCCTGAATTTTTTTCATAGAGCAAAATCGTGCCCAGCAAATCTATCCCTAAGGAGGCAGATGTGGATATTATCAAGACCGATGTTGCCATCATCGGTGCCGGTGGCGGTGGCCTGCGTGCCGCAATCGCCATTGCAGAAGCCCACCCGGAGCTGGAGATCGCCCTGATTTCCAAGGTCTATCCGATGCGCAGCCACACAGTGGCCGCCGAAGGTGGCGCCGCAGGCGTCGTTCGTGATGACGACTCCCTGGAAAACCACTTCAACGACACCGTCTCCGGTGGTGACTGGTTGTGTGAGCAGGACGTAGTCGAGTACTTCGTCAACAACGCCACCAACGAGATGATCCAGCTGGAGCACTGGGGTTGCCCCTGGAGCCGCAAACCGGACGGCAAGGCCAACGTACGCCGTTTCGGCGGGATGAAGATCCCCCGCACCTGGTTCGCCGCCGACAAGTCCGGCTTCCACATCCTGCACACCCTGTTCCAGACCTCCATCAAGTACCCGACCATCAAGCGCTTCGACGAGCACTTCTGTCTGGATCTCATCGTGGAAGATGGCCGTGTCCAGGGTGTCGTCACCTTTGACATCCAGAACGGCATCACCCGCTTCATCCAGGCCAAGTCCGTGGTGCTGGCCACCGGCGGCGCAGGTCGTGTCTATCGCTACAACACCAACGGTGGCATCGTCACCGGGGACGGCATGGCCCTGGCCTACCGCCACGGCGTACCGCTGCGGGACATGGAGTTCGTCCAGTATCACCCGACCGGTCTGCCGGGCACCGGCATCCTGATGACCGAAGGTTGTCGTGGTGAGGGTGGCATCCTGCTCAACAAGGATGGCTATCGCTACCTGCAAGATTACGGTCTGGGCCCGGAAACCCCGGTCGGCCAGCCGAAGAACAAGCACATGGAGCTGGGTCCGCGCGACCGTCTCTCCCAGGCCTTCTGGCAGGAGCAACAAAAAGGCCGCGTGATCCAGGGCCCCATGGGCGACGTGGTTCACCTCGACCTGCGCCACCTTGGCGAGAAGTACCTGAAAGAGCGTCTGCCCTTCATCTGCGAACTGGCCAAGGCCTATGTGGGTGTGGATCCGGTGAAAGAGCCGATCCCGGTCCGTCCGACTGCCCACTACACCATGGGTGGCATCGAAACCGACGGCAAGTGCGCCACTCGTCTGGCCGGTCTCTATGCCGCTGGCGAATGTGCCTCCGTCGGTCTGCACGGCGCCAACCGTCTGGGTTCCAACTCCCTGTCCGAGATCGTGGTCTTCGGCAAGGTGGCCGGTGAGCAGGCAGCCGAGTTTGCTGCCACCCAGCAACACGGCAACACCCAGGCGCTGGTCGCCAAGGCCGAGGCGCTCATCAAGCAGCACCTCTCCCTGCTGGACATCGACGGCACCGAAAACCCGGCGGATATCCGCAACGAACTGGGCATGTCCATGGAAGCCGGTGTCGGTATCTACCGTACCGAAGAGCTGATGCAGGGCACCATCGACAAGATCAACGAGCTGAAAGCCCGTTACAAGAAGATCAAGATCAACGACAAGTCCTCGGTCTTCAACACCGACCTGCTGTACGCCATCGAGCTGGGCTACATGCTGGATGTGGCGGAAGCCATGGCGCACTCCGCCATCAACCGCAAAGAGTCCCGCGGTTCCCACCAGCGTCTGGACGGTTACGAGGAGCGCGATGACGTCAACTTCCTCAAGCACACTCTCTCCTTCTACAACGGCGAAGGGGCCCCGACCATCGACTATTCCGATGTGAAGATCACTAAATCCCAACCGGCCAAGCGCGTGTACGGTTCCGAGGGTGAGAAACAAGACGAGGCTAAGAAGAATGGCTGAGATGATCGAAATTGAAATCCTGCGCTACCGTCCCGAGCAGGATAACGAGCCCTGGATGCAGACCTTCCAGGTGCCCTACCTCAAAGAGATGTCCCTGCTGGATGCGCTGCAATACATCAAGGATCATCTGGACTCTACCTTGAGCTTCCGCTGGTCCTGCCGGATGGCGATCTGCGGCTCCTGCGGCATGATGGTCAACGGCATTCCGAAACTCGGTTGCAAGACCTTCCTGCGCGACTACCTGCCTGGCAAGATGACTATCGAACCGCTCAACAACTTCCCCATCGAGCGCGATCTGGTGGTCGACATGTCCGACTTCATCGAGAAGCTGGAGAGCATCAAGCCCTACATCATCCCGTCCGAGCCGCGCAATCTGTGCGATGGCGAGTACACCCAGACGCCGGCTGACATGGCGAAGTATCACCAGTTCTCCATGTGCATCAACTGCGGTCTGTGCTACGCGGCCTGCCCGCAATATGGCATCAACAAGAAGTTCACCGGTCCGGCAGCACTGGCACTGGCCTATCGCTACAACGCCGACAACCGCGACAGCGCGTCCAAGGAGCGGATGAAGATCATCAGCCAGGACGAGGGCGTCTGGGGCTGTACCTTCGTGGGCTACTGCTCCGAAGTGTGCCCGAAAGGCGTGGATCCGGCCGCCGCCATCCAGCTTGGCAAGGTCGAGAGCGCCAAGGACTACATGATCGCCATGTTCAAGCCGGACTGAGACCAGGAGTGAGACCATGAACAACACCCAAAGCAAACGTAAGCCTTACGTGCGCGAGATGAAGAAAGACTGGTGGCTGAAGAATGCCTTCTACACCGGTTACATGATCCGCGAAGGCACCAGCATCTTCGTCTCCATCTACGCCGTCGTGCTGATGTGGGGTCTGCTGCGCCTGGTACAGGGTCAGGAGGCATTCAACGGCTGGCTGGAATCCCTGCAAAGCCCCATTGCCATCCTGTTCCACGTCATCGCCCTGGCAGCCTGCCTGTTCCACGCCAAGACCTGGTTCGCACTGGCACCGAAAGCCATGCGCATCTTCCGTGGCGAAGACCTGGTGCCGGAGAAGCCGATCGTCATCGCCCAGTATGTGGCGCTGGCGGCGGTATCCCTGCTTGTCCTGATCATCGTGGCCTGAGGAGAAAACCATAAGACGTTCTGACGAACCCGGTTATTGGTGTCTGTTTGGTACCGGGCTCTCACTCAGAAACGTTGGCCACGATCACTCAATCATGATTTGAGGAAAAAATATGAGACGTTCTGACGAGCCAATTTACTGGGGTCTGTTTGGTGCGGGTGGAATGGTGGTTGCCATGCTGCTGCCGGTCATTGTCCTCATCACAGGTCTGCTGGTGCCCATGGGCATCATGGACGTGGAGACCATGAGCTACGAGCGCGTGCTGGCATTCGCCAGCTCCTGGTGGGGTGCCTGCATCCTGCTGGTGATCATCGCCCTGCCCGTCTGGCACGGCATGCACCGCATCTACCACGGCCTGCATGATCTGGGGATCCACACCACCAAGCTGCACCACTATGTGTTCTATGGCTTCGCCTTCCTGGTGTCCGCCATCACCGTCGGCCTGCTGATGGTGCTGGTGCTCCAGTAAGCCCATCCTGACTGCATGACAAACCGGGCCCAGTGCCCGGTTTTTTTATGACCATCTTCCGCGGTTCATCTCCATCCGGCAGCTGGCCTGCACGCTCGTTCGGCATCCGTCACCAGAGTCGCGGTGCCGGTTCACGACCGTTTTCCGCGTAGTAGAGCGACGGCAGAAACTGCGCCAGATAGCTGAACTCGCTGTAGCAGTGGCGCATCAGGTTGAAACCTACCTCGTCCGGCACCTCGTCAAACGGATTGGCGCAGGCCTTGCCCAGCAGAAAACGACTGCGCAGCACACAGCCATAGGGGGTATCGCGCGCCAGGTGCAGCATCTCGCCATCCAGCGGCGCACCGTTGTCATCCAGCGCCACCTCGTCGCCAAAGCCGATACGGGCGCAGATGGCGGCAGAGAGAGCCTGCGTCTCCCGCGCCTCGTGTAGCGATTGCGGGGCGAACACCTCTTCGGCACCGTGGAACTTGAGGCGAGCTGCCACCGGCGGCAGCTCGGCAAGCCACTCCACCGCCTCTATGCTGGCTCCCACGAAGCGCTCCCCTTTTTTCCAGTGATGATCCCAGCCCCGGTGCTCGACATGATCGTGGGGGTGCCACCACCTGATGTGCTGGGT
Source organism: Aeromonas sp. s4 (assembly GCF_040907855.1). Lineage (NCBI taxonomy): Bacteria > Pseudomonadati > Pseudomonadota > Gammaproteobacteria > Aeromonadales > Aeromonadaceae > Aeromonas > Aeromonas sp. s4. The sequence continues at coordinate 45,781 of NZ_JBFOCP010000039.1, forward strand.
CGTCTCGAAGAAGGTGAACCACCAATCCAGCATGCGCCCCTTGCAGCCGTGCAGATCGGTGCGGATGGCGACCGTCAGCAGGCCGTCGGTGCTGCGGGTCAGACCCATTTCCAGGCGAAGGGGTTGCGGACTGAGCAACTCATTGATGTCATTGACGCCCCAGGGGGCAAACAGGGCAGAAGGATGCATGATATGACTCCCATAAATTTAGGAAACGAAGTTCGTTTCTTAAATTACGCTATGCCTGTATGCTGGGTCTGTCAATGCTTTCCAGGAGCCCATATGTCGCACCAGAACGATGAAGAAACACGCTCACGAGGCCGTCCGGTCACCCCGGAAGCCAACCTTCGCGCCGCCCTCGCCGAGGCGACGCTGACCTTGTTGCTCAAGGGAGGCTACAGCGCTGCGACCGTGGATGCGGTGGCCAAAGAGGCGGGGGTTGCCAAGAAGACCCTCTACCGCTTCGCCGCCAATCGCGACGAGCTGGTGGCGCAGGCGGTGCGCAGCTGGACCGATGCCTTCCAGCCGGCCTTCGAGCAGGATGCCGCCCATCCAGGCGCGCTGGGGGAGATGCTGGAGCTGGGCTTGCAGGCCATAGCGGGACAGGTGCTGAGCGCACCGGCGGTGGGCATGTTCCGGCTGCTGCAACATGAGTTCGCGGGGCGCGATACCCTGCTGGCGGCCTATCAGGAGAACGGTATTGCCCGCGGCAGGGCGACCCTGGCCAGCTGGCTGCAGCGCCAGCAGCAACTGGGCTGGCTGCGCGAGCTGGACGCCGCCCAGACCAGCGATCTGCTGCTGGCGATGACCATGGCGGAGCCGCTGCGCCAGATGGCGCTCGGCTTGCTGGCGCCGGGCAGCGACATCCGCGAGCGCATCACCGCGGCCGTTGCGCTGGTGCTGCCCGGCTTGATGCGAGGGTAGGCGTCCTTCCTCAGCATGCCACCTCCTGCCATTGAGCCAACAAGGGAGCAGGAACGTTGCCATAACGCACCAGCGGGGTCTGGTGCCACTCCGCCAGCTTCTGGATGGCCTTGCCCAGATCCTGGGCCAGGGTCCGGGTCACCCTGATCCCGTCTTCCAGATAGAGGCTCTTGACCTCGAACACCCCCTCCTTGCGATGGGCCTTGGCGTCCATCCTGCCCACCAGCTTGCCGCGATGCAGCAACGGCAGCACGAAATAACCGTACTGGCGCTTGGGGGCCGGGGTATAGCACTCGATGCGATAGTCAAAACCAAACAACTCGCTGGCCCGCTTGCGATCCCACACCAGCGGGTCAAAGGGCGAGAGCACGGCGGTGTGGCTCGCCTTGAGGGAGCCCGCCTGGGCCCGGACCAGTTCATCGGCCAGGGAGGCGTGAACGAAGGCTCCGTGCTGCCACCCCTCCACTCGTACCGGCAACAGCTCCCCCTCGTCCGCCAGCTGGTGGAGCAGGGCGTCGTATTTCCCCCGTTTAAGGCGATAGTAATCCGCCACCCAGCCGGTCTTGACCAGCCCCAGCGCCCGGCAACTGGCTCGCACCATGTCCCGCCGGGCGAGATCAGGACTCGGCAGATCCCGCTCGTCATTCCACTCCGGCATGACCCGCTCGGCGAGATCGTAGACCCGCTGGAAATTGCGCCGTTCGCGCACCATCAGCTGGCCTGCGGTAAACAGCACCTCCAGATGGCGCTTTTCGGGCTTCCAGTCCCACCAGCCGTTGCCCTTGTCCCCCTTGCGCTCGAAGTCTGCCGCCCGCACCGGGCCATCCTGGCGTATGCGCTCGACTATCTGCGCTATCTCGCCGCCGTGGGTCTTGAGCCACTGGGCGGAGAACTTCCAGCCCATGGCGGCGGGATCCAGCATGCGATGGCGCAGCAGCCGGTAATCTTCCCGGGGGACGAAACAGGCCTCATGAGCCCAGTATTCGAAGAGGTCACCATCGGCCAGCAGTTGTTCCAGCCAGCGCGGATCGTAGTGGCCGAGACGGCTGAACAGCACCAGATAGGGGCTGCGGGCCACCACGGAGATGGTGTCTATCTGCAGCAACGCCATGCGGCGAATGCAGGCGAGCAGGTCGGCGGGGGTTGCTCTGGCGCGGCGCGGGGTCAGCAGCCCCTGGGCCGCCAGTTGCAGGTGGCGGGCGTCTTGCAATGAGAGGTGGGGGATCGACATGGAGATAGGGGCATCCGTTCCTGGGTATCAGGCCACCAGCATGCCCAACTCATGGCCAAATGAAAACGCCCGGCTCAGGGTTTGGTGAACAGCGCCACATCCGCATGAGGAAACTCGACCTCAGCCTGCCAGCGGACCGCCAGGGCACGGAACGAGGCCTCTGCGAAGAAGACGATGTGAGTGGGATCGTGGCGATAGCGCCAGGTCTTGAAGCGCTCGTCCCCCAGCACCCGCTGGGTCTGCAACACCAGCACCCCGCCGGGCTTGAGACAGCCCCAGAGCGTGTCCAGCACGGCACGGGGGGTGGCGATGTGCTCTATCACCTCGGTGCTGGTGATGAAGTCGTATTGCCTTGTCAGGCACTCTGGGTCGTCGGCATAGAACTTGTCGTAGCCCGCCATCTCGAAGCCCGCCTCCCGCCCCATGGCGATGAGGGCGGGCCCGGGGCCGCAGCCAAAATCGAGACCGCTGGCAGGAAGCGACACCCGGGCCAGCACCTCGCCAAAGGCACGCATCAGAAAGGCCCGGTAGCGGGGATCGTCCACCCGGTTGTCGTGCCCGTCATAGACCGCCTTCTCGGCCCCCTCGTCCAGGTGATCCGCCTCGTCCATCCAGACCAGCTCGCACGCCAGGCAGCGGTAATAGCCCTTGCCCGCCACCGGCAGGACATGGTGCCGAGGGGAGAGACACAGGGGACAGTGAACAGGGGATGACATGGCAGCTCCTCGGGTGGCGACAGCGGGGCAGATTGCCTGCCACGCCCGCTGCTGGCAACTGTTTTGTCTGGTGCCCCCATCGCCCCCCGTTCACCCCCCGTCAGTTTTTTTCGTCTTTTTTTGCGCCTTAAGGGTTTCTTAAGTTTGCCCTTTTACTCTCATCCCATCGCAAGAGAAGGAGCCAACCATGACCATCGAGATCCAAGCCCCCTACCGGTTGATCCTGGCCGAATCCCCGCAGCAGGTCATGGCGCTGCAAACCTATATCCAGGCCGCCTATACCCTCGAGTTCAACGCCCGCATTCCCCATTTCCTGCCCTGCCTGCTCGGGCTCTACCGGGCAGATGGCGTGCTGGTCGGTGCCTGCGGCCTTAACCAGGCCTGCCATGGCGAGCACGAGCAACCGCTCTATCTGGAGCAATATTTGGAGCAGCCTGTCGAGGCCGCCATCGAGACCCGTCTCGGGGTACGTCCGGCCCGCCACCGCATCATCGAAGTGGGCAATCTTGCTTGCAGCGAACCGGGTCACGCCCGCCTGATGTTTGCCGCGCTGTGTCGTCTGCTGTGTGATAACGCCCTGGACTACGTGGTGTTCACCGGTACCGCCAAGCTGCGCAACAGCTTTACCCGCCTGCGTCTCAACCCGGTGGAGCTGGCCCCCGCCCAGGCCCATCAGGTGGGAGAGGATGCCAGTGCCTGGGGCGAATACTACCGCTGCCAGCCCAAGGTGATGGCAGGCGACATCAACCAGGGGCGCGAGGTGCTCGCACAGAGCAGCCTGCTGCTCAACCTGCTGGGGCCCATGCCCCGCCTTTTTAACCATGCCAACATCGACAGGAGGTGCGCGCAATGACGCTGTTCGACACCATCGCCCACCATGCCAGCCAGACCCCGCACCAGCCTGCGCTGCTAGGCAGCCAGGGTGAGCTGGATTACCAGAGCCTGTGGCAGCAGATCCAGCAACTGGCTGGAGTGCTGCAAGGGGCCGGCATCCGCCGCCTGGCCCTGCAACTCGACAACGGCCTGCCCTGGGCACTGATCGATCTCGCCTGCACCTGGGCCGGCATCGTGGTCATCCCGGTTCCCCACTTCTTCAGTCCGGCGCAGCAGACGTGGCTGCTGGAAAGCAGCGGAGCAGACGCCCTGGTCGGCCCGGAGCACCAGGGGTGGCAAGCCGCCTCGCCCCTCGTGCTCATGGCAGGCAGGCCCGATGAGCAGGCCGTTCCCCTGTGGCGCCGCATCCCGGCCCGCCTCCCCGAGCTGCCGGCGGGCACCGCCAAGATCACCTATACCTCTGGCACCACGGGGCAACCCAAGGGCGTCTGCCTGTCGCTGGAACAGATGACGGCGGTCTGCGGATCCCTTGCCCTGCGGGTGGCCCCTGCCCGGGTTGAGAAGCACCTGACCCTGCTGCCCCTCACCACCTTGCTGGAGAACCTGACCGGCTTGTATGTACCGCTGCTGACCGGCGCCTGCAGCCGCATCCCTTCCCTGGGGGAACTCGGCTTCTCGGGCTCCAGCAAGCTGGATCCTGCGGCCCTGGCCCAGGCACTGCTGCGCTGGCCCAGCCACAGCCTGGTGCTGGTACCCGAGTTGCTGCGCCTGCTGCTGGCTCTGTGCCTCAATACCCCTGCCCTGGCGACACAGCTCGGCACCCTGCGCTTCGTCGCCGTGGGCGGCGGCAAGGTCGCCCCCGAACTCATCGCTCACGCCCGTGCGGCGGGGCTGCCGGTCTACGAGGGATACGGTCTCTCCGAATGCGGCTCCGTGGTCGCCCTGAACGGCCCCCACGGGGATCGTCCCGGCAGCGTCGGCCTGCCTCTGCCCCACTGCCAGGTGACGATCGCCGCAGACGGCGAAGTCATGGTCAGCGGCAGCGCCATGCTGGGCTACCTGGGGGAAGAGGGCGAGACGGGCAGCCAGATCGCCACAGGGGATCTGGGTCGGATCGACGAGGAGGGCTATCTCCATATCACGGGGCGCAAGAAGAACGTGCAGATCACCGCCTTTGGCCGCAACTTCTCCCCGGAGTGGGTGGAAGCCCAGGCCCAGCTCTGCCCGGCCATCGCCCGCATCGTCATCTTCGGTGACGGTCAGCCCGCCAACGTGGCCCTTATCCAGCCGCTGCCGGGCAGCCAGTCCCAATTGCCAGAGCAGATTGCCCGGCTCAACCAGCAGTTGCCCGATTACGCCCGCATCCATCACTGGTTGCCGGTCGCCCTGGATCAGCTCCCTGGCCTCCTGACGGCCAACGGGCGCCCCCGTCGCAACGAGATTTATCACCATTTTTCCCGGCAGATCAGCCAATGCCTCACAGGAGAGACCTCATGAGCTTCTACCAGACCCTGCAACAAGCCACCGCCTGCGAGCGCGAACGCCTGTTCAACGCCCCCATCATCGAGGCCTGCCGCCGCGGCGACATCAGCCGTGACACCTACCTCGCCTTCCTGGCACAGGCCTACTACCACGTGCGCCACACGGTGCCGCTCCTGATGGCCACCGGCGGCAAGCTGGGGCAGGAGTACGAATGGGTGCGTGGCGCCATCAGGGAGTACATCGACGAGGAGTACGGCCATCAGGAGTGGATCCTGAACGACATCCGTGCCTGCGGCGGTGATGCCGAGGCGGTGCGCCACGGCCAGCCGGGCCTGCCCATCGAGTTGATGGTGGCCTTCCTCTACGACCAGATCCAGCGCGGCAACCCAATGGGGTTCTTCGGCATGGTGCAGGTGCTGGAAGGCACCAGCGTCGCCATCGCCCTGACCGTCGCCGACCAGCTCAAGAGCGGTCTGGGTCTGCCGCCCCAGGCCATGAGCTACCTGAGCTCCCACGGGGCCCTGGACCAGGAGCACCTCAAGTTCTTCGAATCCCTGATGAACCGGGTGGAAGATGCTGCCGATCAGGCCGCCATCATTCACGCCGCCAAGGTGGTCTACCGCCTCTATGGCGACATGCTCTATCAGCTCACGGGATCATGCCAATGAAGCTTGAAGGCAAACGCATACTGCTGACTGGCGCCAGTGGCGGCATTGGTGAAGCCCTGGCCCATGAACTGGCGGCCCAGGGTGCCCATCTGCTGCTGCACGGTCGTCGGGCCAGCGCCCTGGAGCGCCTGCGCCGGGAGCTGCCTCATCCGGATCGCCACCAGACGGTGACGGCCGATCTTGGCTCTCCCCATGAGCGGGCGCAGCTGCTGCAACATCCGGCCCTGGACGAGGGGCTGGACGTGCTCATCAACAGTGCGGGCTGCAACCAGTTCGCCTGGCTGGAGGATCAGAGCAGCGAGCAGGTGACACGCCAGTTGCTGCTCAACGTCGAGGCGCCCATCCAGCTCACCCGGGCCCTGCTGCCCCGGCTGCGCAAGCCCGCCATCATCATGAACATCGGCTCCAGCCTCGGGGCCATCGGTTTTGCCGGCTACAGCGTCTATTGCGCCAGCAAGTTCGCCATGCGCGGCTTCAGCGAGTCTCTGGGGAGGGAGCTGGAGGGAACCGGCATCAAGGTGCTGCACTTTGCCCCCCGCGCCACCCGCACCCACCTCAACTCCGAGGCGGCCTATGCCATGAATGCCGAGCTCGGCACCCGGACCGACAGCCCACAGGACGTGGCCGAGGAGGCCGTCATCGCCCTGTGCAACGAGACGCGCCGCCGCTGGCTTGGCTGGCCGGAAAAGCTCTTTGTGCGGCTCAACGGCCTGCTGCCCGCCTTGGTGGACATGGCCCTGGCCAAGCAGCACCCGGTCATCGAGCGCCACGCCCGCCGCACCGCCTCCCCTGCCCCCGATCACAGGAGCGATCCCGCCTGTGCGACAAACGAGAAGGAACATTGAGATGAAGCACACCACTTTCCGTCCCCGATTTGGTCACGGCCCCCTGTTGCTCGCCCTGGGAGGCCTGCTGGCAAGCGGTCTGGCACAGGCCGCCGATGCCCTGCCCACCATTCAGCAGGAGTGGGCCCACTGCCAGTACCAGCAGACCGGCAACGCCAAGGAGAGCTGCCTGGAGAGCCTGAGTGCCAAGGCCGATGAGGCGAGCGCCAAGGAGGCATTTCGCACCGATCTGCTGATCTGGTCCGCCATCGTCAAGAGCACCTGGGCGGGGGCCAAGGGCGGCCTCGGCGCCCTTGGTCTGGTGAAGGAGGCCAAGGCCAAGCTCGAGATCGCCATCAAGCAGGATCCCAAGGCGCTGGAAGGCTCGGCCTACACCAGCCTGGGCTCCCTCTACTACCAGGTACCGGGCTGGCCGGTGGGCTTTGGTGACGACGAGAAGGCGGAGAAGCTGCTCAAGCAGGCGCTGGCCATCAATCCCACCGGCATCGACCCCAACTTCTTCTACGGCGACTTCCTGCTGGATCAGGGTGACAAGGCACAGGCGAAGGTCTATCTGGACAAGGCCCTGGCCGCCCCGGCGCGCCCTGGCCGCGAGGTGGCGGACGAGGGCCGCAGAATGGAAATTCGCGAGCGTCTCGCCAAGCTGTAAACACAAGCAGCACAGTGTGCTATTTCAACTCTGCCCACCAGCTTGCATACTGGTGGGCAGTGTCGTTTGAGGGAGAGAACAATGCGGATCCTGTTGGTGGAAGATGATGTGATGCTGGGAGACGGCATGGTGGATGCCCTGCGCAGCAGCGGCTACACGGTGGACTGGCTCCAGCAGGGGATGCCGGCCCTCTCGGCTCTCAAGAGCGAGGAGTTTGCCGCCCTTGTCCTGGATCTCAACCTGCCGGACATCGACGGCATCAGCCTGCTGCGCAAGTTGCGCCGGGAGGGGCAGACCCTGCCCGTGCTCATCCTGACCGCCCGTGATGCCCTGGACGACCGGGTGCTGGGGCTGGATGCAGGCTCCGACGACTACATGGTCAAACCCTTCGCCCTGCAGGAGCTCAACGCCCGGCTGCGCGCCCTGGTGCGGCGCAGCAAGGGGCAGGCCCAGGCGGTGCTGGAGTACGGGGAGCTGCAGCTCTTCCCCGCGTCACAACAGGTCACCTATCGGGGCGAGCCGGTCAAGCTCACCCCCCACGAGTACAAGCTGTTGCAGGAGCTCATCACCCAGAGCGGCCGGGTATTGAGCCGGGATCAACTGCAACAGAGCCTCTACGGCTGGGACGAGGGGGCAGAGAGCAACGCGGTGGAGGTGCACATTCACCACCTGCGCAAGAAATTCTTCCCCGAGCTCATCCGCAACATTCGCGGCGTCGGTTACATCGTGCCCCAGCTCGACGTCCAGGGCGCAAGAGGAGCCTCCGCCCCATGAGCCGTGTCCGTTCCATCCGCCGCTTCCTGCTCTCCGGCATCCTGGCCCTGGTCAGCCTCAGCCTCGCCATCAGCGGCCTTATCGGCTACCTGCAGGCCAACCACGAGATGGAAGAGCTGTTTGATGCCCGTCTCGCCCAGTCCGCCCGCATCACCAACCAGTTGCTCAGCCGCTATCTCAAGCAGAGCGGCGAGCTGCCGCGCAACGGCACCGTATACCAGGAGTGGGTGCAGGCCGTCCCCGAGACGCCCCACATCGAGAAGGGCGGCTTCTTCCAGTTCGGCCAGGACAACGAATTCACCCCCTATGGCCATGAATTCGAACACAACCTCTACTTCCAGTTGCTGAGCGAGCAGGGCGCCGTGCTGCTGCGCTCGCCCAATGCCCCGGCCCAACCGTTGACCACCCTGGAGCGGGGCTTCAACAGCGAGACCAAGGATCACCACGAGTGGCGCACCTTTACCCTCTACAACGAAGGTGAACAGACCTGGCTCATCGTGGCGGAGCGGGATGACGAACGCAGCGAGCTGGCCAGCAAGATGGCCACCCTCACCATGCTGCCCCTCTTCATCACCCTGCCCTTCCTGCTCGGTCTGCTGTGGTGGCTGATCACCCGGGGGCTGTCACCGCTGCACCAGCTGGCGCAAGCCATCGGCGAGCGTCATCCCGCCAACCTGAGCCCCCTCAATCTCGCCATCAAGGCCGAGGAGCTGACGCCGCTGGTGGGGGAGATCAACCGGCTGATGCACGCCCTCGCTGACACCCTGGATCGGGAGAAACAGTTCACCAACGAGGCCGCCCACGAGCTGCGCACGCCCCTCGCGGTACTGCGCATCCACAGCGAGAACGCCATGACGGCCGAGGATGATCAGAGCCGGGAGCAGGCCCTGCGCAAGATGCTCTTGGCCCTCGATCGCAGCGATCGGCTGATCCGCCAGTTGCTGACCCAGGCCCGCATCGACAACCAGCAGAGCCCGGCCCTCACCGCCCTTCCCTTGTTCCCCTTGTTGCAGGGCACCCTGGCGACCCTGGCCCCCATCGCCCTGAAAAAGGATCAGCAGCTGTCCCTGGAGGGCGCCGAACAGGTGCAGGTAATGGGACAGGCGATGTTGCTGGAGCTGATGTTCGGCAACCTCATCGACAATGCGCTGCGCTACACCCAGGTGGGCGGCGAGGTCGCCGTGGTGGTGAGCCAGGTGGGCAACCGGATTCGGGTGGATGTGCGGGACAACGGCCCCGGCATCCCCACCGCCGCCCTCTCCCGGTTGTGCGAGCGCTTCTTCCGGGTCAATCCCCAGCAGGGGGATGGCGTGGGCCTTGGCATGGCCATCGTCTCGCGCATCGCCCAGCTTCACGGAGCGGATCTCGACATCCACAATCGGCCTGAAGGGGGGCTCGAAGTGAGCGTGCTGCTGCCCGCCTCGCGCCAGGCATGACGGGTCAGCCTTTGGGCACGCCATGAAAAACGGGGGCCAGGCCCCCGTTTT
>NZ_JBFOCP010000004.1:0-76991 GCF_040907855.1 Aeromonas sp. s4
TTCGGCGCCTTTTTCTATTTCGCGTTGTGCTCCCCACGGGGAGATCAAGCCTTGAACTTGCTGAACACCAGAGAGGCGTTGGTACCGCCAAAGCCGAAGCTGTTGGACATGACGGTATTGAGGTCGGCCGCTTCGTATTCACGCACGATGGGCAGGCCCACGGCTTTCTCGTCCAGGTTCTCGATGTTGATGCTGGGGGCGATGAAGCCGTGTTCCATCATCAGCAGGGAGTAGACGGCCTCATGCACGCCGGCGGCGCCCAGGGCATGGCCGGTCATCGCCTTGGTGGCGGAGAGCTTGGGTGCATTGCTGCCAAACAGGGTCTGAATGGCTTCCAGCTCCTTGGTGTCACCAACCGGAGTAGAGGTACCGTGAGTGTTGATGTAGTCCACCTTGCCGACACCCTGCATCGCCATCTTCATGCAACGCACGGCGCCTTCACCGCTCGGGGCCACCATGTCGTAGCCGTCGGAGGTCGCACCGTAACCGGTGATTTCGGCGTAGATGTGGGCACCACGGGCCAGGGCGTGTTCCAGCTCCTCGACCACCAGAATGCCGCCACCACCGGAGATGACGAAGCCGTCGCGGTCCGCATCATAGGTGCGGGACGCTTTTTCCGGGTTGTCGTTGTACTTGGTGGAGAGCGCGCCCATGGCGTCGAACTGGATGGTGGAAGACCAGTCCAGCTCCTCGCCGCCACCGGCAAAGATGATGTCCTGCTTGCCAAGCTGGATCAGTTCCAGGGCGTGACCGATGCAGTGGGCAGAGGTCGCACAGGCGGAGCTGATGGTGTAGTTGACACCCTTGATCTTGAACGGGGTGGCAAGACAGGCGGAGGTGGTGGAGGACATGGTACGCGGCACCATGTAGGGACCCACCCGCTTGACGCCCTTTTCACGGGCGATATCGGCAGATTCGGAGGTGTTCTTGCCGGAGGCGCCGCCGGAACCGGTCACGATGCCGGTACGCTCGTTGGAGACCATCTCTTCCGGCAGGCCGGCATCTTCGATGGCCTGCTGCATGGAGAGGTAGGCGTAGGCCGCGGCGTCACCCATGAAACGCATGACTTTACGGTCGATCAGTTCAGACGGATCGAGTTTGATGTTACCCCAGACACGGCTGCGCAGGTTGTACTGCTCGAACTGCTCGGAATAGGTGATGCCGGATTTGCCTGCTTTCAGGGAGGCCAGCACCTCTTCCTTGTTGTTGCCGATACTGGAGATGACGCCGATACCGGTGATCACTGCTCTTCTCATTAATTCATCTCGTCTGGAAAAACTGGCACCGAGTCTACCCGCTTTCGGCTGCCAAACTGGTCTGCTTTCACGTAGAATGCCCGCGATTTTGTGACGCGAGCCGAGGAAAACGTGAGTCAAACATCCTTACATCATGCCCGATTGGACTGGAACGAAGCGGGAACTCCAGTCTCCAGTGAGTTCGGGGATGTGTACTTTTCCAATGATAACGGTCTAAGTGAAACCCGCTACGTCTTTTTGCAGCAAAATCGACTGCCAGAGCGATTTTCGCACCACGATAGTGACAGTTTCGTGATTGGTGAAACAGGTTTCGGTACAGGACTTAACTTTCTGGCCACAATGGCCGCCTTTCTGGAACAGGCCCCCCTGTCCGGCAACGGATCCCGGCTGCACTTCATCAGCGTCGAGAAATACCCCCTTACCCAGGCCGATCTGCGCAAGGCCCTGGCCGCCTGGCCCGAGCTTGCCCCCTTGAGCCAGCCTCTCATCGACCAGTGGCCGTTGCCGGTCTCCGGCTGCCATCGCCTGCTTTTTGCCGATGGCCGCATCCGCCTCGATCTCTGGTTTGGCGACATCAAGGAGATGCTGCCCCAGGTGCCCCATCCGGCAACCGGTCTGGTGGACGCCTGGTATCTGGACGGTTTCTCCCCTGCCAAGAACCCAGAGATGTGGACCCAGGATCTCTTCGACGATCTCGCCCGCCTCGCCCGCCCCGATGCCACCCTCTCGACCTTTACCTGCGCCGGTTTCGTGCGACGGGGGCTGATTGCCGCCGGTTTTGCCATGAAGAAGGTGAAGGGCCACGGCAGCAAGCGGGAGATGCTGGCGGGTGTTCGGGAAGGCAAAGTGCCGCAGCAGAGCATCGCCCCCTGGTATGCCCGCCCCGCAGGGCGGGAGGGAGAGGTGCTCATCATCGGTGGCGGCGTCGCTTCCGCCATGACGGCGCTCTCTCTGGTGGAGCGGGGTCGGCACATCACCTTGCTGTGCGAAGATGGCGAACCGGCCAGCGGCGCCTCCGGCAATCGCCAGGGGGCGCTCTACCCCCTGCTCAACGGCGAGCACGATGCCCTGTCGCGCTTCTATTCGCTGGCCTTCGGCTTTGCCAGAAATCGGCTGCTGGCCCTGGCAAAGCACCACCCCGTCGCCTTCTCGCTGTGTGGCGTCACCCAACTCGGCTACGACGACAAATCCGCCGCCAAGCTTGCCAAGATGAGTCAGGGCCCCTTCCCCCCCGAGCTGATGCACCCACTCTCGGCAGCGGAGGTGGAGCAGGTGGTCGGCCTGCCCTGCGATGCGAATGGCGTGAGCTATCCCCTGGGGGGCTGGCTCTGTCCGGCGGATCTCACCCGCGCCGCCATCAGGGAGGCGCAGGCCAGCGGGCGGCTGGAAGTGGTGTTCAATGCCGCTGTAACCCGCATTGCCGAAGAGGCCGATGGCTGGCACCTGGAGAGCCGGGATGGCCGCCAGTGGCACGCCCCCAATCTGGTGGTGGCGGCCGGGCATCAGTTGCCAGCCCTTCTCCCGTTTGCCGAGCTTCCCCTCTATCCGGTGCGCGGCCAGGTGAGCCATGTGCCGACCACGGCGAGCTTGAGCCAGCTCAAGACCGTGCTCTGCTACGATGGCTACCTCACCCCGGCCCACAACGGTGCGCACTGCATCGGGGCCAGCTATGGCCGCAACCAGACCGACCTTGCCTACCGCGCCGACGAGCAGGAGCAGAACAGGGCACGGCTGCAAGCCTGTGTGCCCCATCAGCGCTGGCCTGCCGAGGTGGATGTGAGCGGCGCTCAGGCCCGTATCGGGGTGCGCTGCGCCAGCCGGGATCACCTGCCGGTCGCCGGACCCGTCGCCCGGTTGGCGGCGCTGGCGGATCATGACGTCAACGCCCCCGCGGATCAGCAGAGCGCGCTGCCCCTGCACGCCGGCCTCTACGTGCTGGGGGCGCTCGGCTCCCGGGGTCTGTGCTCGGCGCCCCTGTGCGGCGAGCTGGTCGCCAGCGAGATCTGCGGCGATCCCCTGCCGCTGGCCGCCGATCTGCTGGAGGCGCTCCACCCCGCCCGCTACTGGGTGCGAAGACTGCGCAGGGGCAAGCCACTGCGCGACTAGCCACCCAGGAGCCGGGGCTGCCGGCCTCCACGCTATTGGCGCACCAACAAAAAAACGGGCTCAATCAGCCCGTTTTTTTATGTTTCCCATGAGTGGCCATGGGCCTGTACACGTGTTATCAGCCAGCCCTGGGCCAGACGACCCCCAGCTTGCGCCCCTGATCGGTCTGGCTGGCCAGGGTGTCGAACCGCGCCCGGGTTGCCTCCAGCACCGCCTGCCCTGCCTGCCAGCCCTGATGCTCCAGGGTTGGGCAATCCCGGGTCACCGGCAACTGGGCGAGGCGCGTGCCAAGCTGGCTCACGCTCTCCAGCAGAATATCCTTGTGACGGCTCTCGTAGTCAAACATGGCGGCCACCAGCTTGTCCCACTTCTGGCGCTCCTTCGCGGGCGCACGGGCCTTGTCCATCCAGTTGGGCACCCTGACCTGGATGCGGGCACGAACGCTGGCCTGCTCCAGCTCGCAGCGTGTCGCCGTCGCCTTCGTCTGCAACTGCCAGGAGAGCTGATAGCTGGCCTTGCCGATGTGCCCGTCCGCCTGGGTGGGCGACAAGGCGGTGATCTGGCGCATCACGGCCCCCACATCGGCCCCGGAGACCCGATAGAACTGGAAGTCGACCTTGATATCGGGGGCGACCTTCACACCGGCATAGTGGGAAGGTACAGCACCGATTGAGGCGGCATAAATGAGGGCCACCGTCACCCCTGTCTTGCTGAAGAGTCCCATCTGTCCGCGGCTTTGCTCCTTGTGAGTCCCGGCTTAATTTCAATTAATAATCAATGAATTAATAACCCGATTGGGAGATTACCCCTGATCCAGCACCCTGTCATCCGCTCTTGGCACCCGGTTGCTGCAAACGTGCGAGTCATCACCCCGGCTCAGGCGGGGATTTGCAGTCGAGATCACAAGCTGCCATCGAATGGATGGTGAAATACTCCTTAGTGGGTAATATCCGCAGTGTTTTTGTTGGCCGATACCGGATAGTCCAGCGCAACCCTCTGGTGAGCCCTGGCAGGCCACCCCCTCACTTCAACTCTTGGGAAGGTTTTATGATAGAACTCCTGATCGGCACCCTGGTCACCCTGGCCGTGGGTCGCTACATCTTCAAGGGCTACTCCGCCACCGGGGTACTGCTCAGCGGCGGCCTGCTGCTGCTGGCGATCACCGCCCTGATGGGCAAGGCGGTGCTGCCGTCGAGCGTCCCCTCCACCGGCCACATGGCCACCGACATCTTCGAATACGTGCGCTTCCTGCTGGTCGACAGGGGGGGTGGCCTCGGCATGCTCATCATGGTGCTGTGCGGCTTTGCCGGCTACATGAGCCACATCGGCGCCAACACCATACTGGTGAAGCTCGCGAGCAAGCCCCTCGGTGTCATCAAGTCCCCCTACATCCTGCTGGTGGCAGCCTATCTGGTCGCCTGCGCCATGTCGCTGGCGGTGAGCTCCGCGACCGGCCTCGGGGTTCTGCTGATGGCCACCCTCTTCCCGCTGATGGTCAACATGGGGATCTCCCGTGGCGCGGCGGCGGCGGTGTGCGCCTCGCCGGCCGCCATCATCCTCTCCCCCACCTCGGGGGACGTGGTGATGGCAGCCCAGGCCGCGAACATGGAGCTCATCGAGTTTGCCTTCAAGCTGACCCTGCCCATTTCCCTGGTGGCCATCGCCGCCATGGCGGTGACCCACTTCTTCTGGCAACGTTATCTGGATCAGAAGGCTGGGGAGCACAACGCCGCGGTCGCCCCGAGCGATCTCGTCACCGACGCCCCCGGCTTCTACGCCATCCTGCCCTTCACCCCCATCATCGGTGTGCTGCTGTTTGACGGCAAACTGGGGCCCAAGCTCGACATCGTCACCATCATCGTCATCTGCCTGGTGCTGGCTGCCCTGCTGGAGCTGGTGCGCAAGCGCAACGGCCGCGAGCTGCTGGACGGGCTGCAGGTGTGCTGGCGCAACATGGCCGACGCCTTCGCCGGCGTGGTGATGCTGCTGGTGGGTGCCGGGGTCTTTGCCCAGGGTCTGATGGGACTCGGTTTCATCGCCAACCTCCTGGATCTGGCCCAGAGCTTCGGTACCGGCGGCATCGTCATCATGCTGGTGCTGGTGGTCATCACCACCCTGGCGGCCTTCACCACGGGTTCCGGCAACGCCCCCTTCTACGCCTTCGTGGAGCTCATCCCCCATTTGGCCACCAGCCTCGGCGTCAACCCCGCCTATCTGGTGATCCCCATGCTGCAGGCATCCAACCTCGGCCGCACCATCTCGCCGGTCTCCGGGGTGGTGGTCGCCTGTGCGGGGATGGGCAATCTCTCTCCGTTCGAGGTGGTCAAACGTACCTCGCTGCCGGTGGCCGTCGGCCTGCTGGTAGTGATCCTCGCCACCCAGATCATGGTTCCCGCCTGACTCTTTACCGGCCCGGCTGCCGCCGGGCTGGTATCCCCCCCACCCCATGCAGTAGACTCGGTGCTCTTTTTTCCTAAGGAGGACCGAGCCTTGAGTATGACGGTTCAACTTGCCCACTTCAGCGACTGCCACTCCCATTTCGATGGCGCCCCCATGCGCTTCTCCCCCGATGGCGAGTCCGAATGGCGCACCCAGTGCGGCGGCTATGGCCGCATCCTGACCCGGCTCACCGCCCTGCGCCAACAGGCCGAGGCAGCCGGCCAGACCTGCCTGCTGCTGCATGGCGGCGATACCTTCCAGGGGTCACTTTACTTCAACCGTTTCAAAGGGCGGGCCAATGCGGACCTGCTGGCCCTCTTGCGACCGGATGCCATGGTGATCGGCAACCACGAATTCGATCTGGGCAACGGGCCGCTGGTGGAGTTTTTGCGCCAGCTCGATTTCCCGGTGCTCGCCGCCAACATCGACAACCGTCAGGAGCCCGCCGATGCCCCGCTGCGGCTGCAGGGACTGCTGCAGCTGTTTGACGCGAGCCGCCCCTGGCACAAGCGCGTCATCGACGACGTGCCCTTCGCCCTGCTCGGCATCACGCTGCCGCAGATGGCCGCCATCGCGAGCCCCGATCCCCACACCCGTTTCCACGGTATCGAAGAGACCTTGAGCCGCGCCCTCGAAGAGATCAAGGCCGCCGGCATCCAGCACATCATCCTGCTGAGCCACCTGGGTCTGGCGCAGGACAGACGTCTGGCTGAACGCTTCCCCGAGCTCAGCCTCATCGTCGGCGGGCACACCCACAGCCTGCTGGGGGATCTGGCGCCGCTCGGGCTCGACAGCGAAGGCAGCTATCCCCTCATGGTGAACGGGGTGGCCATCCTGCACGCCGCCCACAGCGCCCTCTGTCTCGGGGTGTGCGAACTCACCTTCGACGAGCAGGGACGCGTGTGCCAAAGCCGCGGCCAGCTGGAGTGGTTACCCTGGGATCCCTGGCCCTTTGCTTCCCCGCCTCCTGCGGGGCTGCACTTCTGCGAACCGGCCCCCGAGCTCGAGCAGCATCTGGCCAGACGCTATCGCCCCGAGCTCGAAACCATGACCCGGCGCGTGGTGACCCGCCTCGCCGGGCCACTGCACCATCAGCGGCTGCCCGATGCCACCCTGCCCGCCGGCAGCCAGGTCGCCCCCCTGGTGGCGAGCGCCATGCTGGCCAGTGCACGCGAACAGGTGGGTCAGGTGGACTTTGCCCTGCACAATGCCGGGGGCGTGCGCTGCTCCCTCGAGCCCGGCCCCCTGACCGAAGCAGACGTTGCCGGACGCCTGCTGCCCTTTGCCATCCCCCTTACCCTCTACCGGGTGCACGGCCATGAACTGGCCGAGGCGCTGGAGGGGGCCATCGACAACGCCACCAACAACGGGGTGACGGGCAATGGCAGCGGCAGCTTCCCCTACACCGCCGGGGTGCGCTTCTGCTATCAGGCTGACAGGCCCAAAGGGGAGAGGATCACTCGCCTGGAATGGGAAGCCAGCCCGGGTCAGTGGCAGCACGTCGAGCCGGATGCCATCTATCGCGGGGTCTCCAGTGCCTATACTGCCTCCGGCAAGGAGGGCTACACGGCCCTTGCCCGCACCCTGACCCAGCACAATCAGGAGCTCGGCATCACCCTGGCGGATGCCTTCCTGCGCTGGGCACGCCACCTGCCGAAACTCAGCCCCCTGCCGGCCCTGGTGGAGTATCACGGCCAGTGAATCTGGCACCGACCCATCCCGGGTCGGTGCCGCCTTTCCCCCGCATACGGGAATCCTGGTCCGCTCCCAGGCGCAGGCCCCCTTTCCATGCAACCTCAGGCTGTGACGCCCGACTGTGCCAGCCCTGTCTTGTGATGGGGCCTGCCAGTGCAGCCAGAGGCGTGAAAACGATACTTTTACGAATTATTTCAGGTGCCTACACTTCTTCCATTGCATCGTGCAGCCCGGCTCGGCAAGATAAGCCCGCTTTTTCAGTCTTTCCCGCAGGAACAGGTCACCCATGAATCATGCCATCCGCTTTACCCCGCACCGCCACAATCCCGGGATCAGGCCGTCGGTCATCTTGCTCACCGCCCTGATGGCTCTGCTGTTCTGTCTGCGCAATCCGCTGTTCCACGGCATGGCCCCGGGATTTGATGCCTCCCTGTTTGCGGTAATGGGCAAGATGTGGAGCGAGGGGGGCGTACTCTATCGGGACATGATCGACATCAAGGGTCCCATGATCTTCGCTCTCGATGCACTGGGCTATGGCCTTGGTGGCTTCTTCGGGATCTGGCTGCTGGAGTGGGTGCTCTGCTGGCTGGGCCTCATGGCGAGCTGGCAGGCTTTTTCGCAGCTCGGGCTCTCGGTGCGGGCGCGACTTGGCAGCATGCTGGCCCTGCTTGCGCTCTACAGCACTCGCTACTACTACGGCAACATGACAGAGGACTGGACATTCCATCTGGCCCTCATCGCCCAGTGGGCTTTCATCACCTTGCTGCTGGACAAGCGATTCAGCTGGGGACCGGCCCTGGTCGCCGCACTCACCTTCGCCATCGTGGCCTGGATGCGCACCAACAACGGCGCCTTCTGGGGTGCCTGGTATCTGGTGCTCTTCTGTCACTGGTGCCTGCGCGAGCAGTGGCGCTGCGCCTTTGCCCTGCTCTTTTCCAGCCTGCTTGGACTGGCCCTCGTCGGCGGCCCGCTCTATGCCTACTTCCAGCACCACGACGTGCTGGCAGAGTTCAAATACTACGCCTTCGGCATCTTCTTTGAAGGGAGCTACGGCAACGGCTTCTCTCCTGAGGTGGGCGCCGTCGGTCTGCTGCGCACCGGCCTCATCATGCTGCTGCCCGCCTTCCTCGTGCTGATGCTCGGGCGCCGCCAGGAGTGGTATCTCCCCGCGCTGTGCGCCACCCTCCTGGGGGTGCTGTTCACCCTGATCGCCAACTCGGTCTCCGGCCATGTGTTCGATCACTATGACGT
The DNA here is from genome assembly GCF_040907855.1 of Aeromonas sp. s4. Taxonomy (NCBI): domain Bacteria; kingdom Pseudomonadati; phylum Pseudomonadota; class Gammaproteobacteria; order Aeromonadales; family Aeromonadaceae; genus Aeromonas; species Aeromonas sp. s4. The sequence goes on from NZ_JBFOCP010000004.1 coordinate 8,748, forward strand.
GCTCTATCTGCAGCTTGGCCTGCTGCCGCTCGCCTGCCTGCTGGACAGAAGCGAGCAGCGATCCGATGCCCTGGGGCTGCTTTGCATCTCCCTGGTGGTGCTGACCGCCAGCTGGCTGCTGGCCCAGCAGCTCGGCTATGGCTGGAGCACCAAGGAGTGGTCTCTGGAGCGGGTGCGCGAGGTGCTCGGCAACAGCCTGCTGTGGGCCTTGCCCGTGCTCATTCTGGTCCCGCTCTGGCGCGCCTGGGACGTGCGAAGCGCCACCCCCTGGCTCGCCTCGCTGGCCATGCTGGCGCTGCTGGTCAACAACGCCTGGGAAGGCAATCTCAAGGGCAGGCCGTTCAATCCCCCCGCCCAGGTCAGGGTCGACCGTATCCTCGCCGAGACGACCCCCACCGACAAGATCTGGGTCGATGGCATCCAGCCGCAATACTACCTCTGGACCGATCGCCAGCCGGCCTCCGCCTATTTGTTCTTTGCCAACGTCAACCCGCCCTACGATGTGCGCGAGCGGGTGCTGGCTGACATCCAGCGCCAACACCCCAAATTCATCATCGCCAAACCGGAGCGGGTGGCACAGGAGCTCAAGACTCCGACCTCCCCCTCCCACCTTGCCTTCTACCAGTATCTGGCAGGTCAGTATGAAGAGGTGGACCCGGGCCTGTACCGGCGCCGCTAATCAGGCACACAGAAGGGGCCATCCTGGTGATGGCCCCTTTTCGTTGCCGTCACAAAGAGGGGGCCGACCATGTTCAAGGTGCCCCATCCTGACTACAATGACGCTCTTTTTCGCGGCAGAGGGAAGAATCATGGCGGAGCTGACTTATCTGGGGGGCTATCCGGAGCCACTCAAGGCTCAGGTACAGCAGTTGATTGCGGCGGGCAAACTCGGCGAGATGCTGGCCAAACGCTACCCGCAAACCCACCTCGTCCAGAGCGACAAGGCGCTGCTCGCCTATACCATGGAGCTGAAGAACCGCTACCTGAAAAGCTCGGCGCCGCTTTCCAAGGTGATCTTCGACGGCAAGATCAACGTGATCAAGGATGCCCTGGGACTGCACACCTATGTCAGCCGGGTGCAAGGCAGCAAGCTCAAGGCCAAGAACGAGATCCGCATCGCCGCCCTGTTCAAGGAGGCCCATCCCGCCTTTCTCAAGATGATAGTGGTGCATGAGCTGGCCCACCTGAAGGAGAAGGATCACAACAAGGCTTTCTACCAGCTCTGCCAGCACATGGAACCGGACTATCATCAACTGGAGTTCGATCTCAGGCTCTGGCTCACCTGGCGTGATATCGAGCGTACCGCCCGCTGATCCCCTTGCAAGGAGGTAAGATGCGCCCATGGCACACACCTGTCCAGCCCGTTCGCCATGGGCACTGGTTGCTCCCGGGGCTGATGCTCTGGCTCTTCTCCCTGCCGCTGTCGGCCACCGAACGCTGGCAGCGTGATGACTACCTTGTCCAGAGCTTCATGGAAATCGCCATGAAACGGGAGTATGGCCATGAACAACAGGAGCACTTCTCCCGCTGGCCGGGCCCCGTGCGTCTCAAGCTCGTCAACGAATTCGGCGACAAGCCGCTGCAGGCCGAGGTCGTCAAGGTACAGACCCGTCACCTGAGCAGGATCACCGGTCACCCCATCGAGATTGTCAACGACAACCCCAATCTCACCCTCATCATGACCCGGCACAAACAGATGGCGAGCTGGGCTGCGCGCACCATGCGCCAGGACGAGTCGGTGCGCATCGCCCTCAAGGAGGGGATTTGCCTGGCCAATTTCGCCACCAACGCTCGCTACGAGATCACCCGTGCCACCATCATCATTCCGGTGGATTACAGCCGGGCAAAGGGCCGTTTTCTGGATTGCGTAGTGGAAGAGTTGAGCCAGGTGATGGGGCTGCCCAACGACTCGGACAAGGTGTTCCCCTCCATCTTCAATGACAGCAGCATCGACAGCTTTCTGACCGGGCTCGACTACGTGTTGCTCAAGCTTGCCTACCACCCGGCATTGCAACCGGGTATGACGTCAGACGAGGTACGCGCGGCGCTCCCCACCGCCCTCAAGGCACTGCGTGCCAATGGCGACATCGCACAAGCCACCCAACGGGTGCAAGTCGACAGCCTCAAGCGTTGGGCGGGACTCTGAGCGCAGCCAGAGACATTACTCTTTCGCCTTCATGGTCATGCGCCTCCCCCATCAACGCAACACGCAGCCCATGGCTGCGTGTTTTGAAGAGCGGTTCGGCAAAGCCGGTACAGGGATCATCACCCGACTGGAGGTTCCTCCTCTCGGCCTGCAGATCACGACGATGCTTGCCGCTGAGAGCTTATCTTCAGGCTTCCAGAGCCTCTTCTTCCGGCATCCAGCTATCGGCGTTTTCCCACACCTCCTGCACCATGGCTTCGGCCAGCTCCTTGTCTTCCTTGCTGGCGCGACTGACCGTCAGAGCCATGGCACTACCCGGTGCCACCCGCACATGCAGATCGGGAAAGCGCTCACCCAGTTGCTTGAGCAGCTCCTGGCGCAAGGCCTCCATGGTCGAGGTGGGGATCTGGTGTTTTCTGTCGATGATGATTTCCAGGCGCATAGGGTACGTCTCCATGATAGTTTACTGTATTTTTATACAGTAATTTTGAAAAGTAAAGGTGGTGGCTGCACATAGGCCCTCACCGCCCATGCCTTCTTGCTGACAATGTGCAGCCGAACGGCCCCGATTTTCCCCCATCGCTGTCATCATGGAAAAAACAGTTGATATTGATTCTCATCCATCGCATTATTCATGACATGTTATAACATAACAAAAGAGGCAATCATGCGCCCCCATATTCACCCTGAATACCGCAAGGTTCTGTTCCACGATCTCGCCAGCAATACCTACTTTCTGATCGGCTCCACGCTGGCCACCGATCGCACCAGAGAGTGGGAAGATGGCAACACCTACCCCTATGTGACGCTGGATGTCTCCAGCGCGTCCCACCCCTTCTATACCGGCAAACAGAAGCAGGTCGGCAAGGAAGGTCAGGTCGCTCGCTTCGGCCAGCGATTCGGTCAGTTCTTCAGCAAAGGAAAAGAGAAACAATGAAAGTCCTCGCCTCCCTGAAATCCGCCAAGTCGCGTCACCCGGATTGCCAGATCGTACGTCGACGCGGCAAGCTGTTCGTCATCTGCAAGAGCAATCCCAGGTTCAAGGCTCGTCAGGGCTGATTGCGCATCCGCCCCTCATGGATAACAAAAGCCCTCGTCATGAGGGCTTTGTCATCTCTGGGCTCTGCTCACAGCGGGGTGGCGCACTTGCGGTATTCGGTGGGGCTGACCCCTACCCGCTTTCGGAACACCCGCGAGAAGTAGAGCTGATCGTCATAGCCCACCTGCTGGCCTATGGTGGCAACCGACAGCGGCGTGGTCTGCAGCAGCAGCTTGGCCCGCATGATGCGCTGATCCTCGCGCCAGCGCACTATGCTCACCCCCACCTGCTCGCGAAACAGGTGCGCGAGGCGCGAGGGGGACAAGAACACCTGCTCCGCCAGCGCTTCCACCGAGATCTCGGCCGAGAGGGACTCGCTCAGGATCTGGCACGCCTCGTGGACCCGGTGATCGATGGCGGGATAGGCATTCTGGGACGATGCCTCGTAGCAGCGGATGAGCAACCGCTCCAAGAGGTTCATGGCCAGTTGCTCCGACATGGGCCGCAGCTGCTTGTGGGTCTCCTCGATGTCGAGGAAGAGGGCGTCGAATTCGGTGAGCAGCTGGTTGTCCGCCAGTTGCAGCCGCCCCACCTGCTCCGTCACCTGGGGCCACTTGAGCCAGTCAGCCCAATAGGCCCGCGGCCGGAAATAGACCCAGCGGTGATACCACTCCCGGGCATCCGGCGCCCGGCCGTAATGGTGCACCGCCGCTGGAGGAAAGAGCAGCAGGTCACCGGGCTCCACGGTGAAGGCCTTGTCCCCCTGAAAGATCTGCCCCTTGCCCTTGATGGTCAGATTGACGATGAACCCCTTCATGCCGTGGGGCCTGTCGATGGTGAAATCCAGCGCGCTCCCCTGCTCGATGGGAGTCATCCCCGAGACCAGGAAGACGTCGAAGGCGTAGCCAGGCAGCAGGGGATTGAGTTGTTTCGGCTTCTCTTTTTGCATCGAGGACATGGCGGAAAACAGGGTTTCGGTAAAAAAGTCGACATGGGCCATTGTAGAGATCCGGCGTAGGAACCCCCTAAGTTCGCAAGCTGTTCGTTGTGAAATTGTTGAACTGGCTCACAGCTTGCCGGGGAAAACACCGGGCCGACGCGAGGCCGGCCCGGTGACGAGGAAAGACATCGCTCAGATACGGGCTTTGCGCACCTGCTTGTAGCGGTCGAACAGCACGGCGGCGAGCAGGATGAGGCCACGCACCACGTACTGGGCAAACGGGGAGATGTTGAGCAGGTTCATGGCGTTCTCCATCAGCCCCAGGATCAGCACCCCGGCGATGATGTAGGAGATCTTGCCGATCCCCCCCTTCATGGAGACCCCACCCAGCACGCAGGCGGAGATCACCACCAGCTCGAAGCCGATGGAGGTCATGGGCTGACCCGAGGTCATGCGGGATGCGAGGATGATGCCGGCGAGCGAGGCGATGAGCCCGGTCATGGTGAAGATGATGATCTTGGTGCGCACCACGTTGACCCCGGCCAGACGTGCCGCCTCCTCGTTGCCCCCCATAGCCAGGGTATTGCGCCCGAAGGTGGTCTTGTTGAGCAGCAGCCCGAACAGCACGAAGCAGACAGCCGTCAGCCAGATGGGCGTCGGGATGCCGAGCAGGGCGGAGTTGCCAAGCTCGAAGAAGCCCTCCTCCACGATGCCCACCGCCTTGCCGTCGGAGATGATGTAGCCCACCCCGCGCGCCATCTGCATGGTGGCAAGGGTGGTGATGAGGGCGTTGATCTTGAATTTGGCCACGACGATGCCGTTGATGAGGCCAAAGACAAGGCCCACCGAGAGACCGGCCAGAATGCCGAGGGGGATGCTCTCGGTGGCGTTGATGCCCACCGCGCAGGCAACCCCGGAGCAGGCCACCACGGAGCCCACCGACATGTCGAACTCGCCGGAGGCGAGGCAGAACAGCATGCCGCAGGCCACCATGCCCGACATGGAGACGGCAAGCCCGAGCCCCCGCATGTTGATAAGGCTGGCGAAGTTGGGGACCAGCACGCAGGCGAGCAGGAACAGGATGGCGAAGATCACCAGCATGCCGTACTGATCCCAGATGCGGGTCAGTTGCAGGCGGGTACCGCTCGCCGCGGTGTCGTTGGCGGCTTGGCCGACCGAGGTCGTTGTTGTCATGGTATTTCTCCTGAAAATTCCGGGTGCTATCTCGTTGCGGTCAGCAGATCAACGGGCCGGCATGGCCAGATTGAGCGCCTTGACCTCGTTGGCCTCGTCGTGGGAAAGCTCTCCGGCGATCTCCCCCTCCCGCATGACCAGGATCCGATCCGCGATGCCCAGCACCTCCGGCAGCTCGCTCGAGACCACCACCACGGCAATGCCCACCTTGGCCAGATCGTAAATCACGTTGTAAATCTCGTTCTTCGCCCCGACGTCGATGCCCCGGGTCGGTTCATCGAGCAGGATCACTTTCATGTCTTCCGACAGCCAGCGCCCCAGAATGGCCTTCTGCTGGTTACCGCCGGAGAGGTTCATGATGGCCTGCTGGGGAGACGGGGTCTTGACCCGCATGTCGCGGATCCGCAGCCTCGCGTTCTCGTCTTCCCACTGCTGGTTGATCCAGAAGCCTCCCCACGCGTGGTGGCGGCGGGCGCTGATGTTGATGTTCTCCTGCACCGAATGGATGGGGATGATGCCAAGGGCCTTCCTGTCTTCGGTGCAGAGCATGATGCCGCTGCGAATGGCGTCGATGGGGCTCTGAATGACCACCTGTTTGCCAAACACCGATATCTCGCCCCCTCGAGGTGTCTCGGCGCCGAAGATAAGCTTCATCAGCTCGCTGCGCCCGGCCCCCACCAGCCCGAAGATGCCGAGGATCTCCCCTCTCTTTACCTCGAGCGACACCGGCGCCTTGAGGCCGGGCCCCATCAGGTGCTCCACCTTGAGGCCCGCCTCGCCTAACGGCCTTGGGTTGTAGCCATAGATGTCGGTCAGCTCGCGCCCCACCATGGTCTTGACCAGCAGATCCCGGTCCACCTCGGCCATGGAAGCGAAGGTGCGCACGAACTGGCCATCCTTGAACACCGTGATGGCATCGCACAGGGCGAAGATCTCGTCCATGCGGTGGGAGACGTAGAGAATGACCTTGCCCTCGTCCCGCAGCTGGCGGATGACCCGAAACAGCTGCTCAATCTCGCGGGACGACAGGCTGCTGGTCGGCTCGTCGAAGGCGATGACGCTGGCGTCCCGGGTCAGGGCCTTGGCGATCTCCACCATCTGCCACTGACCCAGGGACAGGTACTTGAGCGGCGTCTCGGGGGAGACGTCCATCCCGAGGCGCGCCAGCTGCCTGGCTGCATCCTGATAGAGCTTCTCCCGATCGATGACGCCGCGCCGGGTCGGCAACTGCCCCAGGTAGATGTTCTCCGCCACGCTCATTTCAGGGACCAGGTGCAGCTCCTGATAGATGATGGCAATCCCGCTCTCAAGGGCATCGACCGTGTTTTGGAACACTTTCTCCTGACCCGCCAGCTTCACCACCCCGCGGGTGGGCGCCTGAAAACCGCTCAGGATCTTGAGCAGGGTGGACTTGCCGGCCCCGTTCTCTCCCATCAGCGCGTGTACCGTGCCCTGCTGGCAGGCGAAGGAGACGTTCTGCAGCGCCTTGACGCCGGGAAACTCCTTGCTGATGCCGCAAAACTCCAGATATGGAACTTGATTCATGAGATGACTCCAGCCAGCCGGCACGGCGCACTCCGCCATGCCGGCATGGGTATCAAGGGATGGGGATCACAGCCCTTTCTTTTGCAGCTCGGCCTTGAAGTTGTCGCGGGTGATGAGCACCACGTCGGTCACCTCGGTGAACTTGGCAGGCTCGGCGCCGTTGACGACCCAGTCATGGAGCATCTGGATGCTCTTGTAGCCGTGTACGTCCGGGCTTGGCAGCAGGGAGCCGAGGAAGCCGGTGGCGCTGGACTTGGAGAGCTCGTTCACCGCATCCACCCCGTTGATGCCGATACCGATGACGTTCTCCGCCTTGAAGCCCTGCCCTTCGGTGGCGCGCACGCCGCCGAGCACCGTGTTGTCATTCATGCCGACGATGAGCCAGTTCTTGACCTCGGGGTGTTGCACCAGCATGGAGTTGGCGGCATCCAGCGCCCCCGGAATGTCATTGCTCTTGGTGGGCGCGCGGAAGATCTGGCCCTCGGGGAAACCGGCGGCCTTGAGCGCGCTCAAGGAGCCCTCGACCCGGCGACGGGCGGTGTCGAGCTCGTCGGCGGTGATGGCCAGCACCCCGGTCGCTTTCACGTCCCACTGGCGTTTTTGCATCTCCTTGTAGAGCTCCTGCCCCTGACGCTCGCCAATCTTGGTGGCGGCCATCATCACCAGCGGCACCTGCTCCATGGGCTGGCCCTTGGCGTTGACGAACTGGTCATCCACCGTGATGACCTTCAGATCCATGCTGTTGGCCTTGGCCATGATGGCGGCACCGAGTTTGGGATCCGGGGTACAGATGACGAAGCCCTTGGCGCCATTCGCCGCCAGACTGTCGATGGCATTGAGGGTCTTCTCCCCGTCGGGGACGGCTATCTTGATCACCTCGAAGCCCAGATCCTTGCCCGCCTTGTCGGCGAAGTTCCACTCGGTCTGGAACCAGGGCTCCTCGGGCTGCTTGACCAGGTAACCCAGCTTCAGCGCTTCGGCCGAGAAAGCAGAATTTGCCATACCAAGGGCGAACCCCATCGCGATCATGCCTTTAACGATTTTGTTCATGCGAATGTCTCCAACGGTTCTATCAATCCATGTATCCACGCAGTGCTGCTCGTTGAGTCAATCAAGTCGCAGCCATATAAAAACATGCTTAAACAGGACTTTATTGTTGTTGCTGGTTGAGCGAACCAAGTTGTAATCGTTTTCACAATTAAAAATGGAGAGCAGGATCACGCCATGAGATTGCAGCCATTTCGTCTATATAATTAGCAACTTCGTCACATATTGAATTTTAGAGAGCCGTCACCCTGTCGCACTGACAGCGTTAAAATCCATATTTCCAGCAGCCAATGGCTAACCGCCCCTCCTGCCCATCTCCTATGGTTCCCCCCAGTCACCCCTCATTGATGGTCAGGAGCACTTATGTCTGAGCACATCGTCATCGGACTCGATTTCGGCAGCGACTCGGTCAGGGCACTCGCCGTGCGCTGCCAGGACGGCGCCGAGCTGGCGACCCATGTCGTCTATTACCCGCGCTGGCAGGCAGGCCACTACTGCCAACCGGTCAACAACCAGTTCCGCCACCACCCCCTCGACTATCTGGAGTCCATGGAGCAGGCAGTGGTGGCGGTGGTGAGCCAGCTCACGCCGAGTCAGCGTACCGCCGTGCGCGGCATCGGGGTGGACAGCACCGGCTCCACCCCCGCCCCCATCGACAGAGAGGGGCGCGTGCTGGCCCTGCGTCCGGAGTTTGCCGACAACCCCAACGCCATGTTCGTGCTGTGGAAGGATCACACCGCCATCGAGGAGGCGGAGGCCATCACCGCCCTGTGCCACGGCGGCCAGTTCCCCGACTACAGCCGCTACATCGGCGGCATTTACTCCTCCGAGTGGTTCTGGGCCAAGATCCTGCACGTCTCCCGAGCCGATGCCGCCGTGCGCGCCGCCGCCTGCAACTGGGTCGAGCTGTGTGACTGGGTACCCGCCGTCCTGAGCGGCACCCAGGCCCCGGCCACCCTCAAGCGCGGGCGCTGTGCCGCCGGCCACAAGTCCCTCTGGCACCCGAGCTGGGGCGGCCTGCCCCCCGCCGACTTCCTCAATGCCCTGGATCCCCTGCTGACGGAGGATCTCGACTTCCCCCTCTTTACCGACAGCTGGACCGCCGATCTCCCGGTCGGCACCCTGACCCCGGAGTGGGCGGAGCGGCTGCACCTCTCCTGCGAGGTGGTGATCGCCGGCGGCGCCTTTGACTGCCACATGGGGGCGGTGGGAGCCGGGGCCGGCAACAATGCCCTGGTGAAGGTGATCGGCACCTCCACCTGCGACATCCTGATCGCCGACGAAGCCACCATCGGTGATCGGGCCATTGCCGGGATCTGCGGTCAGGTGGACGGCAGCGTGGTGCCGGGCATGGTGGGGCTGGAGGCGGGACAATCGGCATTCGGCGACATCTATGCCTGGTATCAGCGCCAGCTCGGCTGGCCGCTAGACAGCCTCGCCGCCCAATACCCCGAGCTTCGTACCGCCATCGAGGCCCACAAACGGGAGCTGTTGCCCAGCCTCGCCGCCGCCTGGGAGCAGCAGCGCGATCTCGCCCACCTGCCGGTGGTGCTCGACTGGTTCAACGGCCGCCGCACCCCCTATGCCAACCAGCGCCTGCAGGGCACCCTCACGGGGATCAACCTCGGCACCGATGCCCCCGACTTGTTCGGCGCCCTAGTGGCCGCCACCGCCTTCGGCGCCCGCAGCATCATGGAGTGTTTGACCCACCAGCAGGTGCCGGTGGAGCAGGTGATCGCGCTCGGCGGCATTGCCCGCAAATCAGCGACTGTGATGCAGACCTGCGCCGATGTGATGAACAGGCCCATCCAGGTGGTGGCCTCGGATCAGTGCTGCGCCCTGGGGGCAGCCATCTTGGCCGCCGTGGCGGCCGGGATCCATCCCGATGTGGCCAAGGCCCAGCACCACATGGCGAGCGCCGTGGAGCGCACCCACCAGCCACACCCTGAGCGGGTCGCCGAATACGAGCGCCTCTACCAGCGCTACCTCGCCTGGGGCGCCGCCGCCGAACCGCTCTACAACCGGGGGGTGCCGGCATGAACTTCAAGATCCTCAAGGAGCAGGTGCTCGCCGCCAATCTGGATCTGCCGCGCCATGGCCTGGTGACCTTCACCTGGGGCAACGTGAGCGGCATCGACCGAGAGCGCAATCTGGTGGTGATAAAGCCAAGCGGCGTCAGCTACGAGCGGATGCGGGTCGAGGACATGGTGGTGCTGGATCTGGCGGGCAAGCAGGTTGAGGGCGCCTTGCGCCCCTCCTCCGACACCGCCACCCACCTGGTGCTCTATCGCGCCTATCCGGAGCTTGGCGGCGTGGTGCACACCCACTCCACCCATGCCACCGCCTGGGCCCAGGCGGGACGCCCCATCCCCATTTTCGGCACCACCCAGGCCGACTACTTCCACGGCGAGATCCCCTGCTCCCGCCTGCTCACCCCGGGCGAAGTGGAGGAGGATTACGAGGGGCTGACCGGTCATCTCATCGTCGAAACCCTCAAGCAGACCCCCATCCTCACCATGCCGGGGGTGCTGGTGGCCAACCACGGCCCCTTCAGCTGGGGCAAGAGCGCCGAGGACGCAGTGCACAACGCCGTGGTGCTGGAAGAGGTGGCCCGCATGGCCTGGCTCACCGGCCAGATCAACCCGGGGGCCCGCCCCCTGCCCGATTACCTGCTGGAGAAGCACTACCAGCGCAAGCATGGCAAACACGCCTATTACGGCCAGACAAAAGCCTAAAAGAGGACAAACTCATGGAATTGATGAAACAGCTGGAAGTGTGGTTCCTGGTCGGCAGCCAGCACCTGTATGGCGCAACCACCCTGAAGCAGGTAGCCGATCACGCCCATACCATCACCAACCAGCTCAACGAGGGGGCGAACCTGCCCCTCAAGATAGTGCTCAAACCCACCGGTACCACCCTGGATGAAATCAGCGCGGTGGCCCGGGATGCCAACCACGACGAGCGCTGCGCCGGGCTCATGGTGTGGATGCACACCTTCTCCCCCGCCAAGATGTGGATCCCGGCGCTGAGTAAGTTGCAAAAGCCCCTGTTGCAGTTCCACACCCAGTTCAACCGGGATCTCCCCTGGAGCGAGATCGACATGGACTTCATGAACCTGAACCAGACCGCTCACGGCGGACGCGAGTTCGGCTTCATGGGGGCCCGCCTGCGGCTGCCACGCACCGTGGTGGTGGGTCACTGGCAGGATGAAGAGGCCAGACAGAAGATGGGCAACTGGATGCGCATCGCCGCCGCCATCCACGACAGCCGCCACCTCAAGATCGCCCGTTTTGGCGACAACATGCGCAACGTGGCGGTCACCGAGGGCGACAAGGTTGAGGCCCAGATCCAGTTCGGCTATCAGGTGAACTACCACCCGGTCGGCGATCTGGTCAAGGTGATCGATGCCGTGCCCGACAGCGACGTTGAGGCGCTGCTGGCCGAGTATGAGGCGACCTATACCCTGACCGAGGCGGTGCAGGCGGGTGGGCCGCTGCGTGCCTCCTTGTACGAGGCGGCGCGCCAGGAGCTGGGGATGAAGAAGTTCCTCACCGACGGCGGCTTTGGCGCTTTCACCACCACCTTCGAAGATCTCTATGGTCTGCACCAACTGCCGGGCCTCGCCTGCCAGCGCCTGATGGAGCAAGGCTTCGGTTTTGGGGCAGAAGGGGACTGGAAGACCGCGGCCCTCTTGCGCACCCTGAAAGTGATGGGCGCAGGCCTGCCGGGAGGCGCCTCCTTCATGGAGGACTACACCTACCATCTGGAGGCGGGCAACAACCTGGTGCTGGGGGCCCACATGCTGGAGGTCTGCCCCTCCATCGCCGCAGGCAAACCCGTGCTGGACGCCCAGCATTTAGGCATAGGCAAGAAGGCCGATCCGGCCCGCCTGCTGTTCGCGGCCCCGGCGGGCAAGGCGGTCAACGCCAGCCTCATCGATCTCGGCAACCGCTTCCGCCTGGTGGTCAATCAGCTGGAAGTGGTGGACCTGCCAGAGGCCATGCCGAAACTCCCGGTGGCCAGCGCCCTGTGGAAACCCCTGCCGGACCTGCAGACCAGCGCCGAGGCCTGGATCCTGGCGGGCGCCGCCCACCACTCGGTGTTCACCCAGGCGGTGGACATCGAGCAGCTGCGCACCTTCGCCGACATCATGGGCATCGAGTTTGTGGTCATCGACGAGCACACCCGCATCCCCGCGCTCAAGGAGCAACTGCGCTGGAACGAGGTCTACTACAAGATCTGCCAGTGACCCTTTAATCGGCCAGCGGCCATCACCATGACAACAGCCCCGCCCGCGGGGCTGTTTCATTTCGCGTCCCCTCAGGGATGGCCCTCCCCCTCCAGCAGCCAGTGACAGACTCGCTGTACCCCGTGGCGCTGGCTGTCGGGTCGGGCGAGCAGGGCGTATTCGTGATCCGTCTCCAGCACGGGGGCAAAGGGAGCGACCAGGGCGCCGCTCTCCAGCTCCTCGGCCACTATGGTGGGATCCCCGAGAGAGAGGCCAAACCCCTGCAAGGCGGCATTCATCGCCAAGTCCAGGGTATCGAACAGCTGCCCCCCCTGGGGCTGCCAGGGGATGTCGAGGAAGGCGGCAAACCAGTTGCGCCAGTCCCGCCTATCGGCGCTGGCATGGATGAGGGGCAGCAGGGGCAGCTCGTTCAGGTCGCGCTCGAACAGACGATGCTTGGCAGCAAACGCCGGGGCGCAGACCGGGGTCAACCGTTCCCGAAACAGGGGCTGGCTGTGGGGATAGCGCCCCAGGCAGGGCTGGTAGACGATGGCGAGATCGAAGGGCTCCCGGGAGAAGTCGATGCCATGGCTGTGGCTGCCACGCACCTCCACCGCCTCCCCCTCGAACGCCTGCAACCGCCGCAGCAGCCAGCGGCTGGCGCAGGAGGGCACCTTGATGCTGATCGCCTGCTCGTGGGGCAGGGCCTGCAAGGCGCTGAGCCCCTCCCCCATGCGGGCCAGCCCTTCACGAACGAAAGGCAGCAGCCGCTCGGCGGCGGGGGTCAAGGTGAGACAACGGGTGCCACGCACGAACAGCAGGTGGCCCAGGCGCGCTTCCAACTGGGCGATCTGCTTGCTCACCGCCCCCTGGCTCACGCACAGCTCGTCGGCGGCCAGGGTAAAACTCAGGTGGCGGGCAGAACACTCGAAGACCTGCAGGCCATAGAGAGGCAACTGAGTACGCGGCTGGGTGGACAACATGACAAGCCTCCATGCTTGAGAAAAACTCATGCATACCATGCCGAATAATCCGTTGTCCGGCAAGCCTTGGGGGGGCTAAAAAGGGACCTCTTTCACACACGCAGGTGACGGCGCCATGTCCATCCCCCAGGTTTCCAGCAAACTGCCCCAGGTGGGCACCACCATCTTCACCGTGATCGGGGATCTGGCCGCCCGCCACCCCAGCATCAACCTCTCCCAGGGGGCGCCGAGCTTCCCCTGCGATCCCGAGCTCATCCGGGTGACCCACGAGGCCATGCTGGCCGGTGAAAACCAGTACGCCCCCATGACGGGGCTGCCTGCCCTGCGCGAACAACTGGCGACCAAGATTGCAGCCAGCTACGGCCATCACTATGACGCGGGCGAGGAGATCACCATCACCGCCAGCGCCAGCGAAGCCCTGTTCTGCGCCATCACCGCCCTGGTTCACCCCGGCGACGAGGTGATCATGTTCGAGCCGGCGTTTGACAGCTACCGCCCCATGATCCAGTTGCAGGGAGCCACCCCTGTGGTGATCGCCCTCAAGGCGCCGGATTTCGCCATTCCCTGGGACGAGGTGGCCGCCCGCATCACCCCCCGCACCCGCATGATAGTGCTCAACACCCCCCACAACCCCACCGGCACCGTCTGGCAGGCAGGGGATCAGGAGCGCCTCGCCCGCCTGGTGCGCGGCACCGACATCCTGATCCTCTCGGACGAGGTGTACGAGCACGTGGTGTTCGACGGCGCCCTGCACCAGAGCGTCATCCGCTATCCGGAGCTGGTGGAGCGCTCCGTCGCCGTCTTCTCCTTCGGCAAGACCTTCCACGTCACCGGCTGGCGGGTGGGCTACTGCGTGGCTCCCCGTCCCCTGATGGAGGAGATCCGCAAGGTGCACCAGTTCGCCATGTTCGCCGCCGACACCCCCATGCAGTACGGCTTCGCCCACCTGTTGCAGCAACCGGCCCACTATCAGGGGCTGGCAGCCTTCTACCAGCGCAAGCGCGACCTGCTCGCCACGGCCCTGGCCGGTTCGCGCCTGACCCTGCTCCCCTCGGCGGGCAGCTTCTTCATGCTGGCAAGCTACGAGCGGGTAAGCGACGAGCCGGACAGCCTCTTCGTGCAGCGGCTCATCCGCGATCACGGGGTCGCCACCATTCCGGTCTCCGCCTTCTATCACGACGGCACGGATCAAAGAGTCATCCGTCTCTCCTTCTCCAAGGATGACGACACCCTGCTGGCGGGCGCCGAGCGCCTGTGCGCCGTCTAGGGGGCTCCATGGATTCACTGCGCGTTGCCGTCCTCCAGATGGTCTCCGGGGATGACCTTGACCACAACCTGACCCAGGCCGAGGCGCTGCTGCGTCAGGCCGCGGCCGAGGGGGCAGAGCTGGCCCTGCTGCCCGAATACTTCTACCTGATGCCGGTTGATGAGCGGGCGCGGGTGGCCCTGGCCGCCCCCGCTGGCGATCACCCCCTGCTGGCCTGGGTACAGAGGCTGGCCCGGGAGCTCGGCGTCTGGATCCTGGCCGGCACATTGCCGCTTGCCAGCCACGAGCCCGGCAAGATGCACAACAGCAGCCTGCTCATCGACCCGCAAGGGCAGCTCGCAAGCCGCTACGACAAGCTGCACCTGTTTGGCTTTTGCACCGGGCAGGAGCAGTATGACGAGGCCGCGACCATGACCCCGGGCCGGGAGGTGGTGAGCCATCCCCTGCCCTGGGGCGTGCTGCGCCTCGGGATCTGCTACGACCTGCGCTTCCCGGAGCTGTTTCGCCTGGGGCCCGCCCCCGATTTCATCGCCCTGCCCGCGGCCTTCACCCACACCACCGGGCTTGCGCACTGGGCGCTGCTGCTGCGGGCCCGTGCGGTAGAGAACCTGGCCTTCGTGTTTGCCAGTGCCCAGGGGGGACACCACCCCGGTGGGCGGCGCACCTTCGGCCACAGCATGATCATCGATCCCTGGGGCCGGATACTGGCCCAGGTAGAGGAGGGTCAGGGCATGGCCATCGCCACCCTGGATCTGGCGGCACAGCGCACGGTGCGCAGCCAGTTGCCGGCCCTCACCCATCGCAAGATAGCCGTCGGCCCTTGAGGCCGGCACCCTTTAGCACGCTAGGAATGACACCACACTTCAAGGGACTGACCATGAAACTCAACACACTGATGATGCTGATGGCACTTGCCACCGCCGGCCAGGCCGCCGCCAAACCCCTGGTGATCGCCACCGATGCCACCTATCCCCCCTTCGAGATGGTCGACAGCAACGGCCAGCTCGGCGGCTTCGAGGTCGATCTCGCCTATGCCCTGTGCGCGGCCATGAAGACCGAGTGCCAGGTGATCAACCAGCCCTGGGATGCCCTGCTGCCGGGCCTGCAGGTGCGCAAGTACGACGCCATCATGTCCTCCATGAACATCACGGACGAGCGGCGCCAGAAAGTGGACTTCAGCCAGGTCTACTACATGATGCAGAACCGCTTCGTGGGGCGCAGCGACAAGGCCGCCGACTTTGCAGACGATCCGGCCCATTTCAAGGGCAAGGTGATCGCGGTGCAGGAGGGCACTCCCCAGGACAACTTCGTCACCGCCCGCTACGGTGAGGTGGCCAAGATCAAGCGCTACGTCAACGCCCAGTCCCCCATGCTGGATCTGCAGTCCGGCCGCGCCGACTACACCTTCGGCAACATGGTGCAGTTGAAGGTGGGCTTCCTCGACAAGGAGATGGGCAAGCAGTTCGCCTTCGTCGGTCCCCAGTTCAACGGCACCCAGGACAAGATCCTGGGAGAAGGGGTGGCGGTGGCCCTTCGCAAACACGATGACAAGCTCAAGGCACGCTTCGATGCCGCCATCGAGAGTGTCAAGGCCGACGGCACCTTCAACACCCTGCTCAAGAAGTACCAGCTCGAAGATCTGCTCTGATCCCGGCATGCCAGCCCCCTGGACAGTTGCAAGGGGCCACGGCAACAGGGCGGCCATTGGCCGCCCTGTGTCGTTTTCCCGGCCTCTCGCCGTTATTGGGCCAGGCCCAGGTGCCCGGCAATCTCCTGATACAGGGTCTGGTAGTTGTCGTCGAAGTGGTGGGAGCCCGGCAGGGTCACCGTCGTCACGTTCGGCTGCTGCAAGCGCGGACAGAGTTTGACCGGGGAGTCGTCCTCCGCTCCCTGCACGCAGAGCAGCGGCAGACTCTGGATGCGTGTCACTTCCGGCAGGGTGGGATAGCGGCCCCCCTTGTCGTGCACCACCATGTCGCTGACGTGGATCTCGAAATCCGATGCCGTCGAGGGGGAGAGCATCACGGCCCCCGCCAGGCTGTCGCGATAGGCTGGCGGCAGACGATTGATGACGAAGGGCACTATCTCGGCGCCAAAGGAGAAGCCCACCAGCAACCAGCGCTGGCGCCCCCAACGGGACTGGTACTCGGTGAGGATGCGCACCAGATCCGCCGTCGCCTGCTCCGGCGTCTTCTTCTTCCAGTAATAGGAGAGCGAGCTCCAACCCACCACCGGCATGCCGTGGGCCTGCAACTGGGCGCTGAGCCCCTTGTCCAGCGCCGCCCAGCCGCCATCCCCGCTCATGAAGACCACCATGGGGGAAGACGAGGCTTGCACCACCGGCAACTCCACCAGCCCCAGATCCGCGCCGACCCGGCCCGGCTGGGCGGCCACTGCCGGCAAGGTGAACGAAGAGACGAAACAGCAAATCAACAGCAACAACATGGCTCTCATGGGCCAACTCCTATTTTTTCATGAGCCCGAAGGGGCCGCGACTGATGAGGGAGACGAGATGGGTCAGGGTGCGGGGCAGCACCAGATGACCGGTACAGAGCAGGTAGCGGGGCTCCCACCTTGGGCCGAACTTCTCCTTGTAACGCCGCAATCCCTGGAAGTTGTAGAAACGGCTGCCCCGGGTGAACAGGGTGTTGCCAAGGCGGGCCCAGTAACCGCCGAGGGGGTTGTCGTTGAAGCCCGACATGGGGGCCATCCCCAGGTTGAAGCTGGCATACCCCTCCTGCTTGCCCCACAGCAGGAGCTCGACAAACAGGAAATCCATGACCGGCGCCGCCCCCGTGTCCAGGCTGTAGCGCATCAGATCGATGGAGAGGCTCTCCTTGTTGTCGCTGGTCCAGAGGTTGGCAAACCCGACGATTTGCCCCTCCCGCCGCACCAGCGCCATCGGGTTGAGGGTGAGGTAGGCGGGATCGAAACTGCCCACGGAGAAGCCCTTCTCCCTGCCCTGCTTGCTGTGCAGCCAGCTGTCGGAGATCCCCTTCAACTCGGGCAGCAGGGGGGCAATCTCACCGGGGGCCACCACCTCGAAGCGCAGCCCTTCCCGCTTGCCCTTGGCGTGGCTCTGGCGCAGGTTGCGCAGGCGACTGCCGGCGAGATCGAAGCTCGGCAGATCCACGATGGCCTCCTCCCCCAGTTTGAAGGGGATGAGCCCGAGATCCAGATAGACAGGCAGATAACGGGCCGACACCTGGTAGAAGACCGGGCTGACGTCGTGCTCGTCACAGCGCTCGCGAAACTGCCAGAGCAGCTCCTCCACGAGGGAGGGCTGACCGACAGGATCCCCCATCACTATCCAGCTGCTGCCCTCGGCCCCGTACATGAGGAAGGCCTCGCCGCTTGGGTGGAACAGCAGGGACTTGTCACCGAGCTGGGCCAGGTAGCCGTGGCCTCCCCCTGCCCGCATCACCAGCCCATGGGCACGGGAGAGCGCCTCGGCATCCGGCTTGCCGACGGCCAGGCGCAAGGGAGCCAGCAGATGGGCCACCCCGACCACCGCCAGCACCCCGATGACGCTCCCCATGGCGCGCAGGGCGCGGGAGGCGGCCCCGGGCCCGTGGGCCGAGACGTGCAGCCAGAGGGAGGGGTCGTACTCCACATGGCGGTAGGAGAAGAGCAGCAACCACAAGGCCCCCAGCAGCACGGCCCCCACCGACATCAGCCAGGAAGGGGTGAAGCGGGCGTGAAGCAGGGAACCCTTGCGATAAAAGAGAGGGCGGCAGGGGGTGATGATGAGCAAGAAGCCCCCGAGCAGCAGGGCCGACTCCCAGTCAAACCCCTTGAACAGGGAGAACAGCATGCCAAGCCCCAGCAGCCACTGGGTGATCCTGAATGCCCCGTCATGACGGCGGTAGAGGCTGTGGGCCAGCAACAGCAGCAACACGCCGCTGACGCTGCCGAGCACATGGGAGAGCTCCAGCAGGTGCAGGGGCAGCACCTCCAGGAAGGCTTCGATCCGCCCCCTCATGGTCGGGATCATCCCGGAGCAGAGCAGCAGGGTGCCCGCCGCGAAGGTACCCATGCTCACCAGGGCGGGCACAAACTCCCGGGTCGCCATCATCACCCCCTGCAGCCGGTGCAGGCGGGCCCGCTGTTGCAGCAGCTCCTGACCTGCGAACAGCAGCAGGGCACAGAGGAAGGGCAGGAAGTAGTAGGCGCAGCGGTAGATAAGCAGGGAGGCGAGCAGCTTGTCCACCGGCAGATAGTGGGTGAGCAGCAGGCTCATGCTCGCCTCGAAGACCCCGATGCCCCCCGGCACATGGGCCAGCACCCCGAGCAGGCTGGAGAGCACGAAGGCACTGAGCAGCACCGGATAGGGCACGCTGCCCGATGGCAGCAGCACATAGAGCACGGCGGCGGCGGCCATCCAGTCGAGCAGGGCGATGAGCAGTTGCAGCAGGCGGTATCTGATGCGCGGCAGGAACAGCGGGTGCCCGCGCCAGACCAGGGCTGTCCCCGGCCACACCAGATACGCCAGCACCGTCAGCAGGGCCAGGCCCCCCGCCAGTTGCAACAACCCGGTCGCCCAGCGGGGCCAGTCCACCAGCAGGGCCGCCCCCTGCCCCAGCAGCAGGGCACTGCCCCCCCAGCCCAGCAGACCAAGGAAGAAGGTGATGGAGCAAAAGAGGATCACCCTGGCCACCTCCCCGGTGCCAAGCCCCAGGGAGGAGTAGAGCCGGTAGCGTACCGAGGAGCCGGTGAGCAGCGCAAAGCCCAGGGTGTTGGAGAAGGTGTAGGCGATGAAGGAGGTCATCCCCACCTGCTGCCAGGGCAGTCGCTTGTCCAGCACCTTCAGGGCCAGCAGATCGTAGCAGCAGAGGCAACCATAGCTGAGCAGGGTGAGCAGCAGGGCGCCCCCCAACTGCGGCAAGGGTTGTGACCAGATGGCCTGGCGGATGTCGTGCCAGTGCCACAGGTGGGTCAAATGATAGAGGACGGTCAAGGCCGCCCCCAGCAGCAGCAGGCTGCACAGGGGGCCTATCCAGATCAACAGCTGACGCCGCATTCAAGATTCCTGTCAAAAAGCGTGGAGAAAGAGAGCCTCCGAAAGCGGGCGGACAAGGCGCCCTCCCGGAGTGACTCCCCCACAGGCAGCGCGTGACGCCGCACGTTCACGGGGGCAATCCTATGATTTACCAGGCCCTGCCCGCTCGCCACTTTTCTTCTGTAACCTTATGTACAGGCAGACAAAACATCCCCGTCCGGGATAGAGGCAGGAGACGCCATGACACCCTCCCCCCTGATAAGACGCTTCCCCCAAAACGCCCTGGGGCGCGATCTGGCCGTCGGCGACATCCACGGCCACTTCGCCCTGTTGCAGCAGGCCCTCGACACCCTGGATTTTGATCCCGCCCGGGACCGTCTCTTCAGCGTCGGGGATCTGGCGGATCGCGGGCCCGAGTGCAGCGAGGTGATCCACTGGTTGGCCAGGCCCTGGTTTCACCCGGCCTGCGGCAATCACGACGACTACGTCTGCCGTTACGAGAGTTGCGATCGGGAGAACTGGGTCCGAAACGGCGGCGGCTGGTTTCAGCAGCTGACCCCTGCCGAGCAGGCGGCGTTCGCCGTCCACTACCGCAGCCTGCCCCTGGCCATCGAGGTGCAGACCAGCCAGGGCCCCGTCGGGCTGCTTCACGCCGATTGCCCCTTCTCCTCCTGGCAGGGGCTGCTGGACCAACTCGATGCCGGGGTGAGCGGCGGACGGCTTCGGGCCATCAAGAACGTCTGCCTCTGGTCAAGACGCCGTATCGAACGGCTGGACGAGAGCGGGGTCGCGGATCTCACCGCCCTGGTGGTGGGCCACACCCCGGTGAGGGTGCCGGTGCGCCTTGGCAACGTCCACTACATCGACACCGGCGGCTGGTATCCCGAGGAGGGCGGCTACTTCACCCTGCTGGACCTCAATACCCTGACTCCTCACTTTCCCCAGCCCAGAGCCGGACCGATGGGATGACCAGGCTCACGGACAACGCCCACTGCCCATTAAAGCGCCAGGCGAACGCCCCGGACTTCGCTCTGCCAGCGCGATGGTTTACCATGCAGGCAATTGCGGTGCATGGCACCCCCACCCAGGCGCCAGGCGCCGCCGTCATCGGATACTCCTTTCGAGCAACATGAGCACATCAGCGCACCCGGCCAGCGGGCCCACCTTCTACTTCCACGATTATGTAACTGCGCGTTAATCAACTGAATTTAATACCTTAATTTCCAGTCCAAATTTTTTTGTACCATCTTCTGTACCATAACTAACTGTGAACATTTCTGGCTCTGCGAGAACTGAGGCCCAGACATATTGGGGGGTTTCAACAACGACAGTCACAGGCGCTAGGGCAGCGGCCAGGGCGGCGTCGGTGGTGCGCACGTTGGCGTGATAGCCGGGCACGGGCTCACGCACCTCCAGCTCGATACCATCGACGATCTGCACCGCGCCGGTGGGGCGGGTGACCATGCCAGGTGGCAGCAGTTGCAGCGAGGCTGTCGGGTGATAGAGGGTGCCGGTTTCGCTGTCTTTGACAAAACCAGCGGCCAGCAGGGCCTTGGTCATGGCGGCCTTATCGGCCGCCTTGAGGTTGAGGTCGATATAGTCTGTCATGCGATGGCCTTGAGCTGAGCATCAGTGAGAGTTCTATGCCAGATACGAAGATTTCGAACATGGCCAAACAGTGGGAATGATCCGGCATCACCAAATGCCCCTACCCTGATCGTGTTCGGCAAGGGGGCTACTGTTGCTGTAGCGGATGACACACTCGTCACGCTGGAATTCACCCGCATTTTTAACAGCCCGCCCCCCTCAGAAATGGCGACGATCCCTTTGCTGTCCTTCACGTTAAAACTCTTCAAGATCGCGGTGACGTAACCGGCCTGCCCAAACGCGCCACAATGCGTTGAAAAGCCGTAATCAGCATCAGCGCTTGCATACTTTCCGCGAATAATCGCCATCCTGGCTTTATTCTCCTGCTCCATTGAAACCACACAACCGCTCTCCATCAGAACAGATACGCTGCCACGAAGCGTATCGAATTCAGCCGATATCGAGAACCCGATGGGGACCATATTCCCAAGGGCAGGAATATTCACGACATCTGCACTACGTGTTACAGCCGTCCCGTTTGTAGGAATGTATGAGCTGGCAAACGGCAGTGGCTCAACTTGGCAATCGCCAATTACCAAAAACTTGCCAATGGTTTGCCCTGGTGAGTTGGAACCCGTAGCACCAAAGTAAACCCATGGAACAGAACCTGACGTAAATCGAGTGGTGGTAACCGTGTAACAGTTCCACTGTCCGAATTTTTTACATGTAGCAGAATCAGAATCCGTATCTAAATTAAAGTTGACGATATCAAGGTTAGCCCCTGCGGTATGATCGCGAACAAGCAGGATCCCGGACCTGACACTTGAGGACTGATGTATTTTAATGCTGAACGTCAGCGAAGTTGACGAGGCGGGCTGGCAAATAAACGTCAACCTAAGCCCTGCATCTGCTGTTATTGTATATTTTGCCGCATTGATGGCGCCCAGTGTGTCATTAAGCGATTCACCATTAGCTCCCACTACACTGCCAAGGTGCAGCGGTTGACTGCGTAAATTCGTGCTGGCCCCCTCAATCAACAAACCCTCTTTTTCAAAACGTGGTTCGTTCACACCCGCAGTTTTCAGTGCCCCATCTTTCCCGATATAAGTTGCGGTGGTACTGCGTGAAAAATTGACCATCCTCGCCACGACATCATCCCCCACCTTCACCTCGCGACCGTAGCCGGTGATAAACCGCAGGCTGTCAGATAAGGGGGCCCACACATCAGGCAAGGGGAGCGCGGCCGCGACGACCGCATTACCCGCCGAGGCGGCACTGGCGGCAGAGTTGGCAGCCTCTGCCTTGGCGCGGTCTGCTTCGGTCTTGGCCTGCGCAACAACGCCAGCGCCGACATTCATCACCTTATCCCAGGTCGGCAGGGTCAGCTTGGTCCCGTCTGGCGCGGTGAGCGTGGCATCCCCCGTCCCGGTCAGCAGTTGCTGCCAGCCGTCCATCTGTGTCTGGTGATACCCCATAAACGCCGACAGATCGCGGCTGAATGCCGGAATGCCGCTAGTCCTGGGAATGTCGATGGCATATGCCTGGCCCGTTGCCGTCGCCCCGGCATACGCCGTGACGATATACATCACGGTGTCGCTCTCGACGTAATCCAGCTCGTAAATGCGTCCATCAGGGCCATGAACGGGGTGGCCCTTGTCCGGCTTTAACACCGTTGTTTTCCACAAGGTGCCAAAACCGGTGATCTTCTTGCTGCCATTCGTCACGCTGATCGTGCCAGCGCGATACCAGAGTCCTGCCATCTATTTAGGCTCCAAATAAAAACCCGGCACTAGGCCGGGTTTGTTAGTTGGCGGCATTCAGCTTGCGCTGAAACTTCCGCCTTGCTTGTTCAAATAAATCAGCCGTCGTTGAGCGGGGCGGCTATACGATGATTTTTTCTCTGCCACGTAATAAATGGTCAGGGAGGACTGGCCTGCCGGAATACTCACGGTAAGGGGGGATATATCCGAGAATATATCTCCTGAGCTTGATTGCAGGTCAATTTGCACGCCTGCTGCCGAGCCAACTTTCACATACATCCGCGCAGTTGTTGACCCCTGTTCATACCCCCATACCCTGATATTAATCTGCTCAATCGTCAGCTCTTGGATAAAGTCTGCCGAAGCGAAATTAACCGATAGCAGGGTGACGGCTGTTCCAGCGGGGATGATCTGGCCGCTCAACAACCCGAGATCAAACGCCCTAACTTTTGTGACGTCACCCACCAACTTGGCGGCATAGATGGTGCCACGCACAACACAGTTTTCCTTGACCTCCACGTTGTTCATGGTGCCCTTGTTGGCATTCACCTCCCCGGTGAACGAGCCTGCCGTTGCCTCCAGGCGCGCCGTTTTCAGAGTGCCGTCACTGCTGATCACCGTGTACCACCCCGCGCCAAACGCGGCATGGGGGCCGCCAGCGCCAAAGGCGGCCGCATTCCCCTTGAGCACGGAGTTGGTGATGGTGGCCGCATCCAGGGTCGTGACCTTGATGTACTTGGCGATCACGGCGCCCGCTTCGGCGGTATCGAGCAGGACATGGTTCAAGAAGACGCTGCCGTTTTTGACGATCAGCGGCTGGCGTTTGGATGTAGCCCCCGCAGTGCGGGAGAGCACGGCAAACACATCGGCATCGACCACAAAGCTGGTCAGCGTTGAGCCATCGGCGGCCAGCTTGACTGACAAGCCAAACCCGCCGCCCTCACCGTTGATCTGGGCCTTGGTGTACCAGCCCGCCCCCACGGCATCGTTGAGCCCAGCATGGGCCTCGGCCACCGTCTGCACCGCAGACGAAACCTCATTGGCCTTGGCCTGCACGGTGTCAACCCGTTGGGCCAGGGCCGCGTCAGCCGTCACCCGCGCTTCTTGCTCCGATTGCAGACCGGCGGCCAGGTTCGACCCCTGCGAGGTGACTTCGGCTTGCACCGTGTCCACTCGGCGCCCAAGGACCTCGTCTGCCGTCACCCGCGCTTCCTGCTCCGATTGCAGACCGGCGGCCAGGTTCGCCCCCTGCGAGGTGACTTCGGCTTGCACCGTGTCCACTCGCTTGCCCAGGGCTTCATCCGCCGTAGTTCTGGCCTGCTGCTCCGATAGCAGATTGGCACTGATGGCCGCATCCGCCGTCTGGAAGTCAGCGGAAACCTGCTCAATGGTCTGCGCCATCGCCTGCTGCTGGTCAGCCATCACTTTCTGATCGCGGCGGATCTGGCCGGATGCCTCCCGCTGGCGGGTCGCCTCGGCTGCCGCCCCCAATGTCCCCAATATCTCCGCCTCGGCGGCGAGATCGAGGCTGGCTGTCAGGTTCTCGAACTTGCTGGCCAGGGATTGGCCGTCACTGGTCACCACCTGCTGCAACTCGCTGATGGCGGCAGATTGGCCATTGGTCAGCACCTCCAGCGCTTGCAGACGCTGAGCCTGGGCACCAGTCGTGGTGGCCACGGCTTGCGCCAAGTCAGTCACAGAGGCCCGGATCGCAGTGTCCGCCTGTTGCAACTCTGTCTTGACCTGCTCGATGCGCTGGGCGGTGGCCGTGGTAGCGGTGGTGTTGGCACTGAGCTGCTGCTCAGCCGCCGTCAGGCGCTGCCCCTGGGCATCCACCGCGCTCTGGGCCGCCTTCTGGCTCAGCGTGCCCTTGACGGCATTCAGCTCTTGCCCCACCTGGGTGACTTGCGTCCCCACCGCCGTCACCTCGGATTTGGTGGCCGTCTGGGCCAAGGTGCCGTTGATACCGTCGATAGCCTGCTCGACGGAGGTGATGCGCTCCAGATCGTCGCTGATCTCTGCCATGGTCACACAAGTTTTCACGATGGCTTCAACCGCATCGAGATGCTGGCTGACGGTCGAGATCTCGGCGCCCAGTTCCGAGCGCACCGCGTTGATCGCCTCCATGGTGATCTGGCCGGTTTCGGGGTCCAGCTTGAACACCGCATCCCGGAAGTCGGTGAAATCCAGGTTGTAGCGATCAATGCGCTGGCGCAGTTGCTCTTGGATCAGGGTCACGCTGATGTAGTTCGCCCCGAGCTGGTTCTGGGTGTTCTCCAGCAGGGTTTTCACATCCTTCTCGCGCTTGTCCAGGGCCGACAGAGCGCCCCCCAGATCCGTCACGGACTTGCTCAGTGCGGGAATATCGGCGATGGGCTTGCGCAGCTCCTCGCGCAGGTGCTCGGCACCGATCTCCCCGTCCAGCACATCGAGGATGGAGGCGGCGTCGTAGCTGGTCTTTGCCTTGGCAGCGAGCAGCCCAGACTTGCCGTAGGCGTTGACCGCCCGCAGCCAGACGAAATATTCCGTGTCCGGGCGCAGCCCCTGCAGGGTCATGTAGCTGGAGATCCCCGCAGGATTCGCCTTGGCCATGGCCTCCCCCAGGGGGTGATCGATATGGCTCCACCACCATTCGCACAGCACGCCATAATCGTGGCCACCGGCAAAACGAGGGCGCAGGGCCAGCGACCAGTTGCCCGCCTCCACATCCACCCCTAGGGGCATGGCGGGAGCCGTGATCACGAAGTTCACCGCCGCCACTGGAGAATGGGCGCCAGTGAGCGCCACGGTGCGCACCAGGGCAACATAGTTGCCCGTGGCCAGGCCGTTTACCCGGCAGGACTGACCCGGCACCTGCGCTGTCATCACGGTGACCGGCGCCGCCCCTTGGGTCAGGCGCTGAATGATCACCTGGTTGTATGCGATGGTGCCGGTGTTGCGCCAGGACAATACCCCTTGCAGCACCTCGCCGACCGTTTCAACCTCATAGCGCAGCAGATCCGGCATGGCCGCACCGCCCGTGGGCAGGCCAGTGATCTCCGGGCGGGGCATGGGCTTGCCAATGGCGTCCGCCCAAAACAGCGGGGAGTCCTCCCGCAGGGTCAGATCCACCCCGCCGTTGAGGCTGAAAGACCAGTCCGTGACCCGAAACTCAACGCCATTGATGCCCAGCGGCGGGACATAGAGCTTGATGGTCTGGCCGGGGCGGTAGCGCCAGCCAGACAGGTTGACGCTGCATGTGAGAGTGCGGGCATTGCGGCGCTGGCGGAGGATGATATTGGCCAGGCGCTGGGCCTGGTGCTCACTGGTGACACAGCGCAGATCGAGATCCTCGATCAGGGGCTGGCCGCCGTCTTCCTCGACCCATTCCGGCACGATGACGGCGGGGAAATCGGTCTTCTTGAAGCTGACCGGATCGACGAAGGTGCCCGCCACCTGGTTGATCTTGTCGCTGCTGGAGGGCTCCGGCAGCAGCTCCAGATCACCGATGAGCTGATGGGCTCGCAGCTCGTCGCTCGCCGGGCCATAGTAGGCCCCCGCCAGGATGCCATGCTTGCCGCCCACATAGGTCGGCTGGCCTGCGCAGGCCATGTGCATGGCCTCCAACACCTTGGCCCTGGGCTCGCTCAGGTCAAATTCCATGTTGATGGTGTAACGAGCCTCGGTGCCACCGCCGGGGATGGCCACCCGCTCATCACAGAGGTTCGCCGCTTGGATAAACTCGTCGAGCCGGATCTCATCGTCCGGCACCTTGAGCCAGGAGCGGTAGTAATCGAGGATCACCAGGGCGGCGTTCGCGCTCCACTTCCACTTGCCGTCTCGGGGATCCCACACCTCCTTGCCGAACTTCTCCACTTTGATATTGGGCAACCCGGCGGGGAACTTTTCGGCGTCGAACTTGCACGAGATCCGCAGCCATGTGATCCCCTTGCCAATCATGTCCGAGCGCCAATCCGCACAGTTGGCCAGCATGAAGGGATCACAGGTCTGACGGTCGGCGTGCAGCTCGTAACTCACCAGCGCCCCGTAGGTGACCACCAGATCGTCGCCGAGCCAAATATCACCGATGCGACTCAGCTTGTGGCCAGCCAGCACCAGCGCGATATGCAGCCACTCCCCTTCATCCTGCTCGCCAGCTTGCTCGGCGGCAAAGCTCATGAGGCCTGACGAGATCACTCGGCCATAGACACAGCTCTTGTCGCTGGCGGCTGCCCGCAGGATCTGACTGCGTTCGTTGGCGCTGCGATAGTCTCCCAAGTTCGGTTTCTTGGCAGTGATCATCATGGTGGCGCTGGCCACCGCCGTCCCGATGGCGATGGCCGTGGCGGTGGTGACTACCAGGGCCGACCCCGCACCAGCGGCGACACCGGCAATGACAGGAATGGCGACAGCGGGCATTACTCGACTCTCCAAGCAAACAGGGGAACAACATCAGGAATGGGGCGGGCACCCTGTTCGGTCATGGCCCACACCTGCCCCGCCCACATCACGGCGGCGGTCTGGCCCTGGGGGCCGTCGAACACCAGGGCATCGCCACGTTGGGCCATGGCCACGGGCACCCGCTCAAACAGCACATCGAGGGCGGCGGCAATGCTGCCGTGGGTCTTGGCCAACACCCGCTTGGCGCCGATCTCGGTGCGGTAGCGACCGCGATACGCCGCCGCCGGGTCTTTGTCGCAGACAGCAAGACAGACGTCTGCCACGAACAGGCAACAGTCGTTTTCACCCCAACAAAAAGGCCGCTCGGAGGCGGCCTGAATGGTGTGGATGGTGCGTAGTTGCCAGTCTGGATGGCGCATGATGATCAGTCCTCATAAACGAAGCCGGGCGCGTCCTTGACCGAGCCCCAGAAGATGGAGCGGTCAGCCATCTGGCTCTGATAGCGGAAAAAGTGGTCGTCCGGGTATAGGCGGCGGTGGCTCTCGTCGGTGTTGCGCAGGTTCAAGCCGCGCTGCCAATCCTCGAAAATGTTGCTGATGGTGAGCTGGATCGTGTTGGTTTTGCCCGCTTTGACGGGGGTCTGGGCGATACGCCCCTTGAACTGGAGGCAGGCGTTGAGCGGTGCCCCGTCAGGCCCCATCACGACGAGGTAGAGCCAGGCCATCCGATCCACGATGCGCTCGCGCATCACCTCGGCGAGCAGGCTGTCATCCAGCCCGCCCAAGGCCACCGGCAGCTTGGTCGGCGAGGTGGATAGCTGCTCTTTCTGGGCGCCGACAGACCCCATGGAGCCCACGCCGTAATAGGTCTCACCGCCGATCACCAGCGGGCCCAAGCCGGAATGAATGCGGCTGAACCCGCTGACCAGATCCAGCTTGAGGGCATAGACGGCGGTCACATGGGGCTGATTGAGCGCATGGATAGTCGCCGGGTCTAACCCGGTCAACAGGGCTGTCATGGATAGAAGCTCTCCACAAACTTGATGGTGCCAAGGTCACGCTTCATGCCGTTCAGGCGGCGGGACTTCCCCGCCCCGGCGCCATCGAGCCGGAACACCCCCATGGGTCTCGCCACAACCAACGGGGTGCCGCTGGGGTAATTGGCCCGCAGCATCGGGGAGATGTTGATGCGGGCGGCGCCAGCAAGATCGGACCACACATCGGCGGTCACCCGCTTGAGTTCATCGCCTATCTGGATCCAGTCACCGTTTCGCAGCACCAGAGTGGAGGGAGTCCAGCCCCTGCTGGTCATGCTGGTTCGCATCGTCAATGCCTCATTGACGACCGGGGCCCCCTTGACTGGCTGGAGCGGATGGGCGAAGTCCCACAACCGGACACGACTGGAGGGGCCATCCAGCTTGGCGATGAACGCCTCCAGGCGGCGGGCCACCGGCGCATCCATTTTCCCCATGGTCAGCTCCATCAGCCACTTGCTGCCAGGCGTCGAGGATGTTTGCTCGGATCCCGTCCAGGTCGATTCAAACGAGCGGTGATTCGTTTGCAGCGCCAGGGTGTTCTCCCGCACCCGAAACTCGGCGGGCCAGTCATAGGTTTCCATTAAACCCCCAGTGATTTTCTTACTTGGCCATAGCTGCCAACGTCTTCGAGCACCATCTGATAGCCTTGCCTGGCTGCTTCGGTGATCATCTGGTGCCGTTCTGTCTCATTCATGTCGCCGGTGAAATGCAGATGCTGCTCGAACACGGCGCCGCCAATGGCTCCCGCGCCGCCGGACATCATCTGGTCATACATCTGGTCGATGCGCTGGGCCGATTTGTTGGTGTAAACCCGCTCCCCCTTGTCGAGTAACCAGGTGCCCTCGCTGGGGATCTCTTCGATACCGGAGTGAGCCATGCCCGCAATCGCGGTACCGGCCACAAGGCCGACTGAGATCATGGTTTGAACCCGCATCATCTGGCGGGCGGTTTCTGCCGACATCATCCCGCCGGTCATGGAGGCGAAGGCGGCGGCGTTGGCCTCCGCCAAATGGCCCGCCACGATGATGGAAGGAATGGCCAGCAGCTTCTGGGCAGCCAGCAGCGCCTTCATCACGAAGGTTTGATCTTTGCCTGACTGCTGCAACATATCGGTGGTGAGGCTGATGGTCTGGCTGGTGAAGCTGAGCATGTCGCGGGCGGCTTGCTGCTGCGATGCCTTCTGCTTCTCAACCCGCTGACGCTCTTGCTCGGCAAGCTGATCTTGCTTGCGCTGGTCGGCTTCCAGCTCCTTGGCCATCGCCTCTTCACGCTTGGCCATGTAGTCGGCTTGCTGCTCGGTGAAGTAATCCGCCTCTCTCTGGCGGTACTCCTCCCGCAGCTCCTCCAGGCTCTCATAGCCGCGGCGCCGCAGCTCGGCCTCGCTGATCTGCATGCTGTCGATTTCTGCCAGGCGCTCCTCATGGGCGAGACGCAGTTTGTCCAGCTCGTTGGCGTACTGCATGTCCAGGGCGCTGAGACGCTGCGCCCCCTGATCCAGCACCTTCTTGTTGTCGGCGCTGGTATCACGGGAACTGACCGGTTCCGGGGGCTGGTATTCGGGTTGCTCGCCGACCCCGAACCGCTTGCGCTCATAGCTGCCTTGCACCTTGTCGATCTCGGCTTGCAGCTCGACGGCCCGGTTTTTCAACTCGGCCAGCTCTGCCGCCTTGTCGCCGGTGTTCCCAAGCAGGGCGTCAATGACCCCCACACCGCCAAAGTTTTTCGAGCGGGATTGCACTTCGGCGATCTGCTCCTGCACATCGCCAAGCTCCTCACGCAGATTGCCGAGGCGGCGGCTCATGCCGTCAATGGTGCGCGGGTTGTCGGCCCAGCTATCGAGCAGGGTTCCCCAGTAGCTGACCGCATAGCCGAGCTTGTCGGTCAGCCAGTCGATTTGCTCCGATGCCCCCAGCACGCCCTGGGCGAACGAGCTTTGCAGGCGCAGGCTCACATCCTTGAGCTTCTGATCCATCTCCTTGAGCTGGGTGATGTCGGTCTGGGACAGGGCAACGTTGAGGCTGCGATAGTGCCCGGTCAGGCGTTGGAGTTCGGCGCCGTTGTTGCGCAGCAGGGGCTGGAGCGTGGAGACGTCATTGGCGATGGACTCCAGGTAGAACACCTGCTCCGAGGCGCTGACGTTGGTTGCGTCCATGGCGTTCTGGACGGCGATCAGGGCCTCGGGGCCCGCCATCTGTTGCAACTTGCCGATGGTCAGCCCCACTTTGGGGGCGATGTTCTCCATCCAGTCCTTGAACTCACCGCCGCCGGTGGCCGAGAAGTCGCCGAGCTTGTCCTGTACGTCCTTGAGCATGTCGGCCAACTGGTCGCCGCTGACATTGTATTGCTCGGTGGCATAGGTCAGCTCTTGCATCGTCTCAACGGACACGCCCGCCTTGAGCGACATTTGCTCCAGCTCACGCCCCTGCTGAGCCAGCGCACTGACGGAGGCTGCCAGACCCACCGCAGTACCGACCAGGCCCAACACGGCCCCTTGGACGACGCTGAACCCTTGCACGATGGCCACGGATTTGTGAGACAGCAGATCTGCCGTTTCACCGAACGAGCGGCCAAAGTTGAATGTCGAGTCTTCGGCATTCTTGGCGTCGATGGCATAGCTTTTCAGGACGTTTGCAGCCGAGCGGACATCCGCCGGCAGCGACGAGAGATCCGCGCTGAGTAGCACCCGCAGATCGGCAATCTGTGTACTCATGTGAAGGACTCCATGCCGGGGATAGAGCCTGCCAGCGCCTGCATATCGTCAGCGGTCTGCTCAGGGGGCTCTGGGCGGTTGTAGTAGAAATCGGAAATGGAAGGGAGGTTGTCGGGCTGGACGTGGGGAAGCAGGATAGTGGCGCAGATCTGCCCCATGGCAAACTGGTTGATTTGGTAGTCCACCGGATACCGCCCGAAGTGGCGACACCAGTCGATATAGTCAACGGCGCTGATCTCGCTCAACATCCGGCGCCAGTCTGGCCGCCGGAACTGGCGAGCCATCATCATGGCGAAATCCCGCTCCCCCTCTATCCTTTTTTTGGGTCTACCGGCTCCAGCTTGCCCTCACCACTGGCCGCCTCTTTCGCCAACGCGGCCAGGCCACTCAACTCTTTCACTGCCATGGCAATGCGCAGCACATGGGCCGAGTCAGGGTAGTTTTTCAACACCCAGGCTTTCATCTGCTCAACATCCAGATCCGGCTGATAGTGGTTCAACCCCATCGCCGCCAACAGCAGGCTCATTTCAAAGGTGAGGCGCTGGATGGTCAGCAGGGTTTTTTGTTGCTGGAGGGGAGCCGTGATCCCCTCCACCTGTGGCCACTCGACAGAAAGCAGGGCCATCTGGTAGTCAAACAACTGCAACCCGTTGAGCTGATGCACCACCACGGAGGAAGATTTGCCCTTGCCCTTGCCCTTGAGGGTCAAGGTGCGCGTCTCGATAAGGGCACTCATGCCGCCGTCTCCGCCAGGTCTTGCTTGCCGGAGAGATCCACCTTCACTGTGCGGGTGATGGTTTCCTTGATCTGGACGGGCTTACCCAGGCTGGAGATGAAGCCGTAGAAGCCATCGACCGCGCCATTGGGGTACTTGAGCAGGAACCAGCGATGGACACCACCCAGCTCGGCAACCACGGTTTTCTGAGCAGGATCGCCCGGCTTCCAGGCCAGGGTGAACCCGAGCTGACCGGGATCTTTCTGGCCAGGGCTTTTCTCCTTCCAGTCCGGATTGGGCGCATCCAGATAGTTCTCTTCGGTCACCTCGACCGACATGTCCGGCGGCGTGATCTCTTTGACATCCGCCAGACGGACTACCGAATCAGCTTGCGCCAGATCCGGCTTGGTGGCGCCCGCCACCTTGGCCATGTAAAGCTCGGTCCCGGCGCCCTTCACGGGCTTGGTTACATCAGTCATCAGGGTTTGCTCCAGGTCGCGTTAAAATTGAGGGTCAGGGACGCAAGGCCGGTGCCCCGATCATCTGCACCGTATTGCCAGCCCGCCGAGGCCAGCCCTTCCAGCAGCAGCCCGCTAAGGTCGTCCCCAGACAGCGGCGCCAGCTTCTCAGCCAGCTCATCCAGATCGGCGTCCGCCTGGTTGGTTTCGGCCACATAGAGGGAGACCATCAGCGGGGCCTGCTCGCTTTCCCCATCCAGGGAGAACTCACCATCGTCCCCTTCCAGGAAGTAGCAGAACGCCAGGGGTAGGTCTTCTTCGGCGACGTCTACCGGGCGGGAGGGATACACCTCACGCAGATCGGGCACACAGGTTCGCACCCGTTCGGCCAGGGCCGCCCGGATGTCGGTTCGGATTGTCATATTGGGTCCAATAAAAAACCCGCCGAAGCGGGTTATCGTGATGGGTTTTGCCGTTTGGCGTCCCAGCGGTTGAACATGCCATTGAGGATAAGGGTCATGCCGACTGTGATGACAAATCCCAGCCAGCCGCCCTGAAAGGTGCCAACGGCGATCAATGCCAGCATCACCAGGGCAACCACAATTTTCAGGATGATCATGAACTCTCCTTGCGTGAAGATCAGAATCCTATCCTCATTTGAAGGTCAATTGAAGCTGACGCAACAGCGCCCGCTGCATTTCGCGCGGCATGTCACGGGTCATCCCCGCTTTTGATTCCCGTTCATAGTGCTCGGTGATCGGGGTCACCAGCGGGATCCGCATCACCTCCAGGGCATGACGGCCTTTGCCGACCCGGCGCAAGATCTGCCAGCTCTTGAGTTTGGTGGCCGCATAGCCACCGCCCCGCCGGTATTCGCCAAAGCCTTGGCCACCGTCAGCAATGAAGCCACCAGGCACACGATGGCGCCCAACCTGCATGTCTCCAATCCCCGAGAAGGCGCTGTGCCGATAGCGCACCAGGCGCTGCTGGACGGCCCCCACCTTGATCAAGGGGATAGGGCGGCGGCGCACCCGGATCGTGGCTGATGGCTTCTGCTGAGACGCTTTGAAGATCTTCACCCGGGGGCGCAGCAACTTGGCGGGCACCTGCACGCGGCTATCCTTGGCGGTCAGCCGGATAGCCCGACTGGACGCGCCAGCCGCCACCCGGTTGACCGCTTGGGCGCTCGCCTTCGGCACCAGCTTGGTCGGCAGCAAGTTCAGGTTCGCCAGCGCCTTGTCCAAGTCTTGCTTGATGGGCATGGCTACCTCACTTGATGGGGATAACGAGCTGACCAGATCGGGTAAAAGGCGGCTCCCTCACGGAGGTGACCAGCGACAGGCTGGGGATCTCAACCTTGTCGCCCGACTTGAAGCGCACCCCAGGCGGGGGCGACGAAACGGACAACTCACGCAACGTGGTCAACACCTGTCCAAAGGCATCGGGGTTTTCATCATAGAGCGCCACCAAGGGCTCCCCAGCGATGATGACAGCGATACCCAGGGCATCATCCACAGCAGCGTTCAGGCGAGTGGCGGCACGTTGCCAGCGCGCACCGGTCATTGAACGATCAGCGCTTCGGCGTAACCGCTGGCGCCGCTGCTGACCAGCTTGCCGAAGTCGTCCGCGTCCTTGGTGGTGTCCGTGACCAGCTTTGCACCATCCCATTTGACGGCAGCACCGACGGCCAGGGCGGTGTCGCAGGGCAGCAACCAGACGCCAGCGGTGGCACCGGTAAATTCCATGCCGGCCAGCGCCGACTCAAGGGGAACGACGGTCAGGGCGCCGATCTTGACTGGCTTGCCCGATACTACGCCGCCGGCGGGGGCCACGAAGCACAGTTGGCTGCCGGTGCCGACAAAGTTTTTAGCCATGGAATTACTCCTGTATTAAGGCTGTCAGAGATGGCCCGCGCAGAGCGGGCCGGGGGGATTACTTGCCTGCGGACTTGACCAGACCACGGTAATCGAGGGCGGAGACGCCTGCGTCGATACGTACCTTGGTGGTCACACCGTCTACGGTGAAACCTTCTTGCTGCTCGATCCAGGGAGTGTCCTGGCCGTCGAGGTAGGCCACCTCGATGGTGTCGCCCCCCTTGGCCGCCAAGTACCACGCCTCGGTGCTGGCGTCGGAGAGACGAGGCTCACCGATCACATCCACGAAGCCCTTGATCGGGTTGGCTATGCCAGAGTTGGCATCCGCGCCCGGGACAGAGGTGCTGTTGATGAGTTGCAGCGCGGTGTCTTCCAGCTCAATCGGCACCAGGGCAAACCCCGGGCGGATGTTGAGGGCACGGCCCGGCTTGTCATCGGCCCCGACGGCGCGCTGGCCACGCATCAGGGTCTTGGCAGCGGAGAGCCCCTTGATCCCCATCGCGGCATCAGCGCCGGTCAGCAGGTTTTTGTGATCCGCATGGAACAGCGTCTTGTTGTCCGGCATCTTGACGTTGCCCGTAAGCACCGCATACACCAGGTCGCCGATGGTGCCGCGAGCGGCCGCACCGAACAGCGTTGGCACGCGGGTCAGCATGTCGAGGTCGTCATTGATGATGGCTTGGCGGGTGATGGCAAACAGCTCGCCATAGGTGGCCAGCTGGATGGTGGCGCCAGTATCGGACAGGGTGACGTGCTTGTATTCAGCCCCCTCGCGCACCTTGCGCAGGCTGGGGATGTCGCTCAGACCGATGCGGCTCGCTACCTTGAAGTCGGACAGGGTGCCTTTGCGCGTCCACTTGTCGAAGGTTTCCTCGGCATTTTCCCAGCCTTCCAGCACCGACTTGTTGGCGACATCCAGCAGGATCTTGCCAAAGTCGGAACTGGTGTGAGTGAAGGCCATGCCAACATAAGCCATCGGGGAGTAGCCACCGGTCTGAATGCCGCGACCATCCAGCGAGGCGCGGGCCAGCTCGCGCAGGCTGTATCCGCCATAGCGGTTATCACGCTCGGCGGCAGCATGGCCGCAACGGGTCAGCAGGGAGGCACGGATCGAGTCACCGATCAGGTTGCCATTGCCCACATGAATATGGGCTGCCGGGCCAGTCGGCCCCGCATCGCTAGCAGGCTTGCCCAGCGCCGCCTTGATTTTCTCTTTGGTCTGGGCGGGGGTCACATCCATGTCGCCCAGGCACTCGGCCATCAGCTCAGGGAAGCGGCCGCCGGTGAGGGCGAACAGATCCTGGATCTCGTTGCGACGGCCCTGCTCGGCTTGCTTGAAGGCGGCCATCGCCTCGGCTTGACTCGGCGCGGACGCCGGCGGGGCCGTGACGTGGGCATGAACCGCCGGTGCGGGAGGCTGGCCAGCGGTCGCTTTGGCACCGAAGAAAGCACGGGCCTGGGTAGGCATATTGGTGAAGTCGTTCATTTTGTTCTCATTTACGTAGGCGGCGGCCAAGATCGGCTCTTCCAGGACATCGACAAAACCCAGCTCCTTGGCCTGGGGGCCATCGAGCCAAGTGTCTGCCGACAGTAGCGCGGCCAGCTCCTCGCGGGTCTTGCCGGTTTTCTTCTCATAGGCGTTGAGCAACAGCGCCTCGTTGCGGTCCAGCCAATCCGCCATGTCCCGAAGGTCGTCGGCGTTGCCGACCGTGCCAGACCAGGGTTTGTGGATCATCACCCAGGCATTGCTCGGCATGTGGACGGTAGCATTGGGCAGGCAGAGGACGACCGACGCCATGCTGGCCGCCAGACCATCGTTCCAGATGTCGATCTTGCAGCTCAGGCGGGCCAGGGTGTTGTAAATGGCAAAGCCATCCATCACATCACCACCCGGGCTGTGGATGTGGATGTTGAGTTGCTTGGCATCAAACACCCCGGCGGCCTTGCAATCCGAGATGAATTGCTGGGCGGAGATACCCCAGTACCCGATCACGTCGTAGATGTAGATCTCGACCGTGGGCACAGCCCCGGATAAGGCGCTGATGCTGTACCAGCTCTTGGCATTGGGGGTTTCATGCTCGGGTACGGGGTGGCCGCTGGCGGCCGCCCGCGCTGGCATCAGGGCGGTCTGAATTGCCGCCGTCAGATGGTGCTTTTTCACTGGGTTGTGCTCCTGGGTCATTGGCTGGGTTGGTATCTGTCATCACGCCGTTTCGCTCGGCCCACTCCAGCTCGGACAGGCGCTGGTCGCGTACCTCGTCGGGATTGCGGTTGCGAGCCCGGATCCACTCTGTTTCCGTCCCGGCCCCACCGCGAATGACAGCTTTCCAGCCGTTGGCCTCACGCTCCGGGTCAATCCAGGGCATGACGGGGGCCAGGTAGATGGCGTCGAACAGGGTTTTGGGGTCGAGTTCAGGCGGCAACTCAAGGGGGTCTTTGCTGCGCAGGGTTTCGGCCAGCAACCAGTCGCGAAACACCGGCCGCGACCACAGGGCAACAAAGTCATCCTGCAGAACGGCAAACCCCTCCCACCCTTCGACCAGCTCCTGGCGTTGGGCAGAGTAAGTGCCGTCATAGTCACGGGCCACGCTCGAATACTGGCTGCGGGTGCCAGCACACGACGACCGTAGCTGCCCCGCCCGCCAGACGTTCAGGGCGGTGTTTGGACGGTTAGACTGGATCACGCCCACATCCTCGCCGGGGCGCAGGTCGTCAAACGTGGTGCCGGGGGTGATGTCGATCATCCGCGGGGCTCGTTCCCCCTCGCCGCCATCCGGCTCGATGTAATTGTCTGGCACCTCCCGCTTGATGAAGAAGGCGAGCGAGGCGCTGATGCGGGCCGCCACACGTTCGGCTTCCTCCACAGATTTCAAATCGGCCAGGCGGGTGATCACCCCATGGAGCAGAGACACGCCGCGCAGCTGATGAATCCGCTTGCGCAAGGCCAGGTGGTAGATCTCGGCGGCATCGATTTCCTTGTGGCGATAGCGGAACCCCTGCAACTCACCGGGGTGATCGAACATCACAAAGTACGACTTTGGGCGCCGCCAGCCATCTAACTTGATGCCTTGCCGGATCCCCTCTGCTACCTGGTTGTAGTCGAACGGGACGAAATCAGGCTCTAACAGCTCTATCGAGTAAGGCGTATCGCTGTGATGCTTGTAGCCAGGCACCGTGCCGAGCAGGCGGCGGCCAAACATCTCACCGTCGCGCAGCCAGGTACGGCAAACCAGCCGCTCCATCGCGGGGCGAGTGAACGTGCCGGTGGTTTCCGGTTTCAGCGACCAGGCAGCCCAACGGCGGCGGATCTCTTTGGCAAGATCCAGCAGCAAGGTACCGTCTATCGCCCGGGGCTGCGGCTCGATCTGGATACCCTTGCCACCTACGATCCGCTCTTCCAGCTTGTCGAGCAGGCCGATCACGATGTCGTGGTTTTCATCAAGCGCCCGCGCCTGCTCACGCAGGCTGATCGCCGACATCTGCACCGCCTGGTTGGCTCCACGGCGCTCCCGCTTGGCATTGTGGGTGCGACTCGGCATGGCAGCCTCATAGGCTTGCATCCGCAGGCGGTCACGCATTCGGTTGGCTGCCCAGCCTGGCGAGACAAATCCGAGCAGCTTATCCAGCGCTGTCATGTGAACCTCGCTACTGCATAGGGGCGGCGACGCGGTGATGCTACCTGCTGACGTCGGCGCTCCCACTCCTGACGGCCAGTGCGGATCTCGTTGAGATTTTCAGAGGTGACCGAGCGCCCCTGAAAAGTGATCTGCTTGCCTGCCAGTAAATCGCGCTCGGCCTGAAGGTAGAGCGCGATCATGCTGTCAATATCTTCCAGCTTCACAGCCAGCCTCCTGATCCTGATGATGTGCCCAGCCAGCTATTGCCCGCAGTGGACGCGGCGGGCTTGACGCTGGCAGGCGGTGATGGGTTGATGGTGGTCGGGCGCGGCTTGGCTATCAGCCGCCATCCCCGGTGCTGCACCCCGAGGCGAATGCCCGCCAGGGCATACACGGCGCAGTCGGTTGGCTCGTTACGGGCGCCAGACGGGGCGACCCAGCGATACACCCGGCGGCCTTTGACGAACTCCACCCGCTTGCGCTCGCAGGTAAGCCCCTTGAAGTAAAAGTCGTCCGCCCATTCGGCAACCGGATGGTGGCGATAACCCGGTGACGGGCCAGACAGTGAGGTAGGTACATCCCCCAGGCGGCCATAAAGCACGTCTTTGGCGGAGTCGGTGCCTACC
Source organism: Aeromonas sp. s4 (assembly GCF_040907855.1). NCBI lineage: Bacteria > Pseudomonadati > Pseudomonadota > Gammaproteobacteria > Aeromonadales > Aeromonadaceae > Aeromonas > Aeromonas sp. s4. The sequence goes on from NZ_JBFOCP010000004.1 coordinate 46,899, forward strand.
TCGGACAGATAAACCCCCTTGCGGTTTCGCTTACGAGGGAAGGTGATGATGGGCTTCCCCATCATGGTTGCGCCCTTGATTGGGATGTACTTGTGCGGGTTGCGACGGCAGAACTGATATACCTCGTCGGTGTAGTGGCCGCCCGAGTCGATCATCACCAGGCCGATGTCCAGCACCTCCCCGGACGCCTTTACGAACTGACGGGAGAATTGCTCATGCAGCCTCTCCCAGATCTCGGAGCGGTGCAGGTCACCGTAGAGGCGCTGATAGTCCAGCACCCATGACTCCTCCCCCGCTCCCCAGCCAGTGATCTCAAACTCGAATCGGTCATCCTGGGTGTCAGCCCCCACGGTGATGTAAAGCACGCCGTCAGGTACTGCGACAGGCCACACCTCACGGCGGGCGGCAATGGCCTCCCACTCCAGTTTCTCGCCGGTGTCATCCTCCCAGGTTTCCCCGAGGGTGGTGTTGACGAAGGTCTTGAGCTTGCCCTGGTCATCCTTCGCCTTGAGGAAGTCAGAGACAATCCGCACCCATGTCGTGAGCGGGCTGTACGCCGTCCAGATATGGAAGGTGACCGATTCAGGGGGCGGGATTGGCTGATCGTCACTGTCAAACCAGTCGATGGAGTCCCGCGTCCAGATGCCGGTGCGCTCGCAGATCCAGCGCTCTACCGTCTCGTAATCCATCTCGTGCTGGCGAATGGCGCAGCCATTTGCCTCACAGAGATAGAACGCGGAGTGGTGGTTGGTGCCATCCCACTTGATGCCAAACTCGGCATCCGGGCCGCCCCACTTGAGGTACTGCTCGGCCTCGCAATGAGGGCACTTGATGTGATAGCGCATCAGGTGTGGCGATTCACTCGCCGCCCGCTCTATCTGGCACTGGCCTGCAATCTTGGGAGTTGAACCACGGATCGACTTGGGATGGGTCGAACCCTCCATCCGCTTATCACCCAGGAAGGTGGGTGAGCCCTCCTTCTCGATGTCATCATCAAAGGCGGCCAGCTCGTCATAGATCCCGAAGTCAGGCGACGCCTCCCGGTAGTTCTTGGCGGCCTTCCCTCCCCGCAGCTCAAGTCCCCGACCGTTGGCGAAGCGCTTTAGCTCCAGGGTGTTGTCCCGATGCTTCTTGCCATACCAAGGGGCGAGCGCCCGAATTTTCGGCACATCCCGGATCATGGGTTCAACGTGCTTTTTGACGAACAGCTCGGCATCGCCATCGGTCGGCTGCCAGATCAGGCCGTTGCGTTTCTTGTGCTCCAGCAAGTAGGCGGCGACGCCAAGCAGCATCTTGGTGTACCCCACCCGCGCCGACTTGACGAAGTTGACCTCGCGGATATCGTCGTTGGCCATCGCGTTGATGATGGCCACCTGAAACGGCAGCGACTTCCAGCGGCCCTCCTGATAGGAGGACTCAACCGGCAGATAGTAATGCTCATCCATCCACTCAGCGGCAGTCTGAACCGGCGGGCGGAGCAGGGCCGACAGACCAAGTGTGACGGCAGCCGCCAGGCTACTTACTTGTGCTGTCGATATATTCATCCAGTAACTCCGGCAGCAGATCACCCAGGGATGCCGCCTCGTTGCTGGCTATGACCAGTTCACGCTGGATCCCCTCGATGTGCTTGGTCTGCAATTCGGGGTAACGGCGGCGCATGGTGAGTGGAACGGTGTCGAGCAGACTGCTGACCTTGGCGGCTATGCGCGTTAAGGCGAAGGTGGCAAATTCGGTTGGCACCTGGTGGCGCTCAGCGATTTTGTTCTCGCGCTCGGCCTTGTCGGCCTGCTCCTTGGTGAGTCGCCACCGCTGGAAGTCCAGTTGATCCTCACCCATGTTTTGCGGATCCGTTGGTTGGTGTTTCTGGATCGCATTCTCTAGTCGGTTATCCACAACCGAGCGCACATCAAAATAGACATTGCGGCCAATCTTCTTGACCGGCTTAACCCCCCATTTATCAAAGGCTTGAACTGATATGCCAAGGCTGGCGGCCATGTCGGACTTATTGAGCCAGCCTGGCTTTGCGAGCCCCTTGTCTGATGGCTCTGACATTGAAACAACAACCTCGCTTTTTGGGGTTTCATATGTAGTGAAAATCCGCGCCTCAACGACCCGTCGAGGACGGGGGGCTGGGGGGAGTACCTTTGACCTGGGGGGTGGGGTATTGCGGTAGTTGGGTTAACGGGGTTGGGTCAATGAGAGATAGGCTCTTTCGCAGGCTAGTCCTGACGCTCGAGCTCGGTCATACGCTGCTGCCAGCTCACCCGCTCTTTCGTCAGCCCGGCTGAGCAGGTCGGCGAGCACCACGGCAGGTTGTCCGGCTGCCTGGCCTCCCAGGGCAGCACTGGAACTGCCGGCGCACTGACTTGCTCGGGCTGCCAGGCGACGGGCTTGCTCGCGCAACCGGCCAGACTCAAGGTCAGCAGCAGCGGCATCAGTTTGTGCTTGGGCGATTTGTTCTTGTGCATGGTCTCTCACCTCATCGATTTCAGACTGACGGCGCAACTCCTCTTCCCGGGCCTTCTGCTCGGCCTTGGCCCTGGCAGTAGCGAGGCGGGTAGCCTCTTTATTCCACTTCGCCTGCCAGGTCTTGCGCTCCCCCTCCTCCCCAGCAGCATGACCGGAGCGATAGAGCGCCACCCCACCGCCGACCAGGGCGGCTATCACCAAGGCGCCAGCCAGGAATGGCAACGCCCTGCTCTGCGGAGTTGTCACCATCACTCCCCCTTGCACTTCGCATTGAGACGTAGCCTGTCTTTCCAGAGCCCGGGGCAGACCCGGTTCCCTGGTGCAGAGCAGTCCTGCTTGCCGACACGCTTGAACATCAGGATCGCTTCGCAGGCACCTGGGTAGTCGCCAGTGTTCAGGCGCTTGACGATGGTGGAACGGCAGAAGGCGCCGGGGCCAATATTGTGGGAGAGCTCGACATAGGCATCGAACTCATACTGGTGGAGTGGCACTTGGATGCAGGCCTTGAGGGCATCCTCGAACACCCGCACCTCCCTAAGGCTCCTGTTCACTGCGGCGACTGGGGTGATAGTGTCACCCATCTTGACCCCTTCGGTGCTCCCAAATCCGATAGTGGGCAGCTTGGTCCCGTGTACCGGGTCGGGGTAAGCCACCGGCCCCCACCCCTCCCGATTCAGAATCCCAACAAAGCCAGCGGCACTGAGCGTGAGCGCCGCTATGGCAATTCGCATTTTTGTCATGCCTACCCCACCTGCTTGGCGCGTGGCTTGATGATGTTCGACCAGATAAACCAGCCGATCTGAATCGAAAGCCACACAAGCGTCGCGATCAGCACCCAGTCATTCAAAGAGACACCAGCCCACGACATACTCACCACTGCTACAGGAGGAGCAGATTTCGCAGTTTCACCGACCACTGTGGTAGCGATCTGCTCATGTCCTTGATTCATGAATCCACCCCAGAAACGAAAAAACCCCGGCGAGGCCGAGGTTTGGAATCAGAAAAGAAAAAAGACTGCGCCCTTTCGGGTACAGTCTTCCATCATGTAGAGCCAATTTACACAATTGTGCAGGATTCTGTCAAATCCCCGATATGCTATTGAGTAGGTTTACCTGCTTCAAGATATTCTCCCCCTAACAAATCTAGCTCCAACGTATCTCTCTCCAAGTAGCTCAAGAAACAACAAAATAATTAAGCTATTGAATATAAAGAAAAAACAACCAACGCAGAAGGGCAAAAACATACCTTCACTCGCATGTCAATAATTTGGTTGACGATTTTTAAGGCTGATGATAGTATGTATTTGTCCGGTAAATTTACGGACAAAATAAGGCGTTTTCGAGATGACATAAGATCATGAGGAACGCATATCTAACGCGAGATAGTGATGACCATTAGGAGAAATTCCATGAAGACAATACAACGACGGGGCTCAAATAGACCCTAGTTAAGGAGTGCTATACGAAGAGACAAAACATAAATGCAATCGCATCCCTCACCGAGGTGAGGAAGACGATACAAGAGGTAATACGTTATGAAAAATGCCGCTAACGCAGTAGCGAGTTCGGCAATTAAAAAGCCGAAACAGGAGCGATTCGAGTTTCGGGTAACTGATGAAATCAAAGAGCTGTTCGAGCAGGCAGCAAGCATCAACGGTGTCAGTGTGTCAGCTTTTCTCAAGATGGCTGGGCGCAAAGTTGCCGAAGAGGTTATCGAAAGTGAACGGACACTGAGGCTAACTACCCAGTCCTACGCCAAGATGATCGAGCTTCTGACGAACCCGCCAGAATTCAACGAAAGAATGACTGCGGCTATCGAAAGCTCCCGTAGTGGAGTATTGAAGATTGAACGAAGAACTAGAAGTAAAAGTAACACCGTTTTCAGGCAAGATTGATGATGATTTTTCCAGTGGCGAGCAGTCTCTGGACAACTTCTACCACAACAACTTTGTTAGGCAGTGGCAAAACAGAGTACTGGCTGGACACGAGATTGTTAATGACATGGGCGAGACCATTGCATTTGCCACCATGTCGTCAACTAAGATTGATAAGTCGAAATTAGGGAAATTCGGTAAAAAACTACCCTATCCAGAGGTGTCTTTCTCTCTAATAGGACGCTTCGCAGTTGATAAAGACTATTCAGGACAAGGAATTGGCTCATTTTTCATAGGTCGCCTTGTCGACATAGCAATGGCATCTGCAGAGCAAGTCGGGTCAGTTGGAGTGTTCGTGGATTCACTCCCTGGGGCCATTGGGTTTTATGAGAAACTTGGCTTTGTTAAGTGCGAAGCGGAAGATGGCAGTACAGGGACGACGCCGATGTACCTGCCTTTTCCAAAAAGGGTAAAGTAGATAAAAAGGGGGGCCCATAGCCCCCCTTTTTTTCATAACTGGGTTTAGCCCAGTGGATAAGTTCGTCCAAATGTGACTACTTCAAATCGGTCTCTATGACTTCAATTTCTTGGCCGCCATCGTACATCTGAATGCTGGCATCGCTAATGTCGTTACCGTCCACATAGACCTTCAATTGAAGATTAGCACCATCTTCCATAGTGATAAACGCAATGTAGATACGGGAAGATCCACCTTCACCGCCATCTTCCCAACCGAACTCAGAACCTTTAATGATGTGTTCCTGACCATCGACGTCAAGAACAACCTCACCCTTCAGATCAGACATATCCCGTCCTTTATTGTTGTGTGAACTACGACCACCAGGTCATCTGGCAGTAGCCCTATTTTAACGTATTCAACACCCCCAGCACATAGGAGACGTTGGCATCATCTACAATCATCAAAAGCTATGCTTCCACAAAAATCACCACAAAATTGACAAAATTCTCACACCGCAGTAACCCGCTTAAAAAGCCCATTAACCTCAACTGGCCCACACGGCCAGATAGATCGGATACCAACCCCGATCCACCGCCTGCCGCTCAGTCCACCAGCAAGCTGCTCATGGGTTTGAGAGACCGGGCACCCGGGATCGGGTGTAGGACCACGGACAGGCTTTGTTTATAGCTTGCCATGCAGACGCCTCAATTCCTTGCCGCGGATACCCCCCTTCCCCGACTGAGTTTCTGGCGACAGTCTGTCCTTGGGGTATCTAGCATGCGGAAGTAATGTTCCAATATCAGCTCGACCTGACCATAACCTCGATCATTGTTGGCGTGGTATTGGCGTCCCTAGCAGTCGCTCAGTGGCCTGCTGTACCAGATAGGTTCGTGCCAGCTCAGGATCCCGACATCCAAGCCAGTTGTCGTAATCCTGCTGCGGCACTATCACTAGACACCGCTTTTCATCCTCAGGTTTGTGCACCCGTCGCAGCAACGGGTGCGAGTCGGCGTTGATCGTGAGCTGGGAGAAGCTAAAGGAGTAGCCCTGTTCTTCTTCCCATGCCCGCCAGATGCCGGCCACCGCAAAGGGCATGCCATCAGCCATGCTGATCCGCCAGCGCTCGGCCTTGCCGCTCTCGTAACAGGGTTCGAAGAAACCGGTCATAGGCACCAAGCAGAGATGCCCCTGCTGCCAAGCGTGGCGGTAGGTCGGCTTTTCACCCACCGTCTCGGCCCTGGCGTTCATCGTGGTGTAGTGCTTGTGGCCAGGCTGCACCTTTCTCTTCGGCACCATCCCATAACTGGCGATCAGAGCCTGCCGCCGGCCATCTCGCAGGATCAAGATCGGGGCCTGGTAGTCCTGCCACACCTCCTCCTTCCAGTCGTAACCGGGGTCATCAACCCCGAAGTATTCCACCAGCACCGCCTTGGTGGTCGGGATGTAGTTGATGCACATGCACAGCCCCTCCGTCGGATGAAGCCCAGACTCACCGAGCCATTTTCTGCCAAGCATAATTCGCCGCGGCACAGCCCGCACTGCCAAGACCCGATTGCCGACCAGTGATCTTTCCGGATCCCTCGGATAAAATAACTGTATGTTCATACAGTGATGATTGCCATGATCCCCCACGCTATCGATGCACCTATCATAGAGCTCCCTCTGTTCCTCACCCCTGCCGCCTGCGGGTTCCCCTCCCCGGCTCAGGACTATGTGGAACAGTCTATCGACCTCAACCAACACTGCGTCCCCCACCCGGCGGCCACCTTCTATGTGCGGGCCAGCGGACACAGCATGATCGGGGAAGGCATAAATGACGGCGATATGCTGATCATCGACCGCGCCATCACGGCTCGCCACGGCGACATCGTGCTGGCCTGTCTGGACGGTGAGTTCACTGTCAAGATTTTGCAGTCCGACCCGCCGGCACTACTCCCGGCCAACCCGAACTTCTCCCCCATCATTCTGCAAGAAGGGCAAGAGCTGGATATCTTCGGCGTCGTCACCTTCGTCCTGCACAAAACCCGGCGAGGGTAATCATGCCAACCGCCATTGCCCTGGTCGACGTGAACAACTTCTACGCCTCTTGCGAGCGGCTGTTTCGCCCCGACCTCAAGGGGGTGCCGATCGTCGTGCTCTCCAACAACGATGGCTGTGTCGTGGCAAGATCGGCAGAGGCCAAGCGGTTGGGGGTCAAGATGGGGGTGCCCTACTTCCAGATCCGCGAGCTCTATGAAGAGCAGGGCGGCATCTGGTTCAGCTCCAACTACGCCCTCTATGGCGACATGTCGAACCGGGTAATGACCACCCTGGAGAGCATGGCCCCAACCGTCGAGGTCTACAGCATTGATGAAGCGTTCGTCGAGCTCGGGGAATCGTGGGCTGGCGACCTGCTGGCCTATGGCCGCCAGATCCGCGAGCGGGTGCGGCAGTGGACCGGCCTCACTGTCGGAGTGGGCATTGCGCCGACCAAGACCCTGGCCAAGCTCGCGAACTATGCCGCAAAGAAGTGGCCGGCTACCGGCGGCGTAGTGGATCTGCGTGATGAGGGACGCCGCGCCAAGCTGATGACCATCACCCCGGTTGAGGAAGTCTGGGGGATAGGGCGCAAGCTGACCGCCAAGCTCAACAAACAGGGCATCAACACAGTGGCTGATCTGGTGAGTGCAGACCCCAAGAGCCTGCGTCGACAGTATGGGGTCGTCGTCGAGCGCACCGTGCAGGAGCTGCGGGGGATCCCCTGTGCCGAGCTGGAGCAATTGGCCCAGGCCAAACAACAGGTCATCTGCAGCCGGAGCTTTGGTGAACGCATCACCGCGTTTGGTCCAATGCGGGAGGCGCTGGCCGGCTACATGGAGCGGGCCGCCGAGAAGCTGCGTGCAGAGGGGCAACGGTGCCGCCACATCACCCTCTTTATAAGGAGCAGCCCCTTCTCGGAGCGGGAGACCTATTACAGCAACCAGATATCGGCCAAGCTGCAGACAGCTACCTCAGACACCCGGGACCTGCTGGCCCTGGTTGAACCACTGCTACGTCGGATCTGGCGGGATGATGTCCGCTATATGAAGGGGGGCGTCATGCTGGCTGACTTCAGCCCAGCCAGCATGCACCAGGGAGACCTATTCGCTGACCGGCAGCAGGATCCCCGCAGCGAGGCACTGATGAAGGTGATTGACCAGATAAATCAGGGAAAATTGGGAAAGGTCTATTTTGCCGCCAGAGGTCGGGACGCCAGCGGGTGGGTGATGAAACGAGAGCAGCTTAGCCCTCGCTACACCACTTGCATCAGCGAGCTCCCCGCGGTGAAGGCATGAATTTGACCAGTTGAGTCAACTGCTGCTGAAGAGACACCGACTTTGGCACCGGCGGTATCTTCTTGGGATTTGGCAAAGCTTCGGGGTGAATGCAGAGAACCTTGATGAAAATCCGCTTGTGGACTTTCCTTTCCTCTTTCAGCCCTCTCCGGACTTCAGCCACCAGCTCGACGCATTTCATCGAGCGCAAGTAGATCATGAGATCGCCAGCCTGACTACTCGGTATCTCAAGCACCTCGACGACGTCATACAGGTCGAAGAAATCGCCATGAAGAAGTCCCCACCCGGCCATCCTCATGGCAGGGGCTTTCAATACGCTATCCATAGGTTTAGCCCTAGCAGCAACTCATAATCAACACTCAGCAAGGTAATCACTTCTCGCTGGCGGCTCTATCTTCCTTTGGAATGTACGAACCCAGAACGCAGATCGCAGATCGCAGATCGCAGATCGCAGATCGCAGATCGCAACCATACCAATCCGAGTATTGATTAAACCATCAATTAACGAGAGGGGCTCAAACATATTAGAGAGCAGTAGGAAGCACTGAGTGGTGCTGCTCAAAAAACGAACAGTCGCACCTGATACGAAATATGTCGATTGAAAACTGGAAATGATAGGAATATTATAAAGGCTGGCCCCAAATGAGCCAAAATAAGAATCGCTGATAAAGCGATGTTTTTAAGAGGAAAAAGAGATGAAAGCACAGTCAAGTAGAGTTACACCAACCAAGCCAAAACCAGGAGGGCAGAACTATGCTCCAAAAAGGCAAAAAACGTCGTAGTAAAAAGAACGAAACCACTGCAATCATACTTAGTATCTTACAGTGGCTCATTTTAACAATCTTAAGTGATATAACGCTTAAATTGTTCCACCATTTGCAACAGTTGATGTACGAGCCGGCAAGCTTAGAGTGCATCAACCAAGCAACAATGTTTTTTATCTAACTTTGCTGGGGCCTATTGGCCCCTTCTTTGTTACGCCATTCAGCGCAACTCTTTTACGTTGTAAATACTAACTGTGTAGTTGACATTCTGCAACTCGATTTTTGCACTAAAACCTTATTCACATCTTAGTCTGACATACTTCCCCAAATCGACTGCAAAAAAACCATGGGTGAAGAAAGCAACTTTTGCACCGATTTCATTAACTTTTTCAGACAAAACCGGACGCAATTATAGCCATTGGTTTATCGTTGTAAGCTTCACGCCGCCGTCACACGCTTGTAGAACGCCTCCACCTCGCTCTCCTGCTGGTGGCACCACGCCAGTACCGCCAGATAGAGCGGATACCAGCCCCGCTCCCATTGGCCACGGGTCAGTCCACCAGCCAGCGGCTCAATGGCACGTCTGATCTGGGTACCCGGGATGGGGCGTAGCCCGGTACCGCCGCAGCGTGGGCACACCTTGTCGACGGCCTTACCATGCAGGCGGCTCAGCTCCAGATCGCGGATCACTCCCCTCCCCCTGCAGAACTGCGGGTGACAGGCCGCCCCCGGGGTGTCCACCGTGCGGCAGTAATGTTCCAGGGCCAACTCGGCCACCCGGCGCAAGGCCATGCCGTGGTCACGTTCCTTGTTGCTCCCCACATAGCGGGGGGCAATCTTGGTGCACTCAGCCTGCACAGCCAGCAGGGCCTTCTTGGCATCCCCCAGGTCTTTGCAGTAACGCGCCATCACCAACGCCATGCCGGCACCATTATGCTTCTGAACCATTCCCAATGCCGTCATCACATCACTCTTTGTCAGATGAGAACGCCCCGTAGACTGGGCCTGATAGGCCTGCAGCATCACAGAACGCGGATCCCCTACAGTAATTGCATATTCAAAGCGCACTCATCACCTCCACCGTTACCGACACCATTCCCCCTTTCACTACCGGCCCGCGCTCCACCAGCAACCGGTCGATCTGGCTATCGTCCAGCCACACCCCGGCGTGGGTCAGGGCGTCTTGCACCGCCTTCACTGTGTTATCCAGATCCCGGGCTCGCCGGTCAGGGGCCTGCACCACTAACCGCAGGGCCAACCGATCGGAGATCTGTTTGCCGGCCAACTTGGCCAACAGGCAGGCATCGGCCGCGGCTTTGCGATAGACCCTCCCCTCCTGGCTCAGCAACGTTCTGGGCTTGCCGCTCACGGCCACATTGCGCCAGATCCGGTTGGTTGAAGGGGGCCATGGCAGGGTCACTGTCCATGAATCAGCTTTTGGCATTGAACACTCCCAAGGAGCAAGCCAGCTCCAGTGTGTTGATAACGTGCTCCAACTGCGAACCGTGAGTGGCCTCCCATGCCTTCCACCCGATCCGGTGCAACTCCATGTGTGGCTGGTGGGCGAGCGGAAACACCATCAGATCGTGCGCCTTGCTGCCCATCACGCTCATACCGTGACCTATGACATGGTGCGCCTCGATGCCCTCGCGCTGGCCCGTCACCACACAGGGCAACTGCCGGACAAAGGCCAGGTAGGCTGCACACTCCCAGCGCTGGCGCTTGGGCCTGCCAAGGTGGAGGGCTGCGGGTTCTGGGTCGATCTGACGAATAGCCGGTTTGGCATTGATGCGAGCCCGCAGATCGGCCAGCGGATCGCGCTCTGCCACCTCAAGGCGATGCTCACGATAGCGGGCATCGGTCTCCCGGTTACCGCGGGGCGACCACTTCCGATCCGGTTCGATGGGTGCCAGGCGACAGGCAGAGCGCAGCAGCGGATCCGGCAATGAAGGCAGCACCTTGTAGACGGTCGCCCACCAGCACAGATCCCGGGCAGTCAAGTCAGCAGCGGCCACCCCACACCAGCCAGCAACCCGCTGCAGTACAAGCTGCGCCAGCCACCCGGCCACATCAGCGAGGCGGATCGGTAACTGCCCATTGCGGTGCTCGTTGTCGTGATGCCAGCACAAAGGCAGATGCACCCCCTCCACTTCTGCGGTGACGGTTTCCCCGATGCAGCCATCGGCTATCACGCAAGCCGTGGCATTGGCGGTCAGCAGCTCCCCACCGGCGACATTGACCACTGCGGCGCAGGCCAGGGCCGACACCAGCTCAGGGAACTGGACCAGCAGGTCAGCCCCCTGATCGCGCACCAGGCGAACCGGCTTGCCAGCCAGTTGACGCCTCACCGCCGGCAGGCTGTCGCCCAGCGGTACCAGGGCCAGCCCCAGCGCTTCGACAAACACGGCGTTACCTGCGCTCACGCTTGCCCCCTGATCGCATTCAACTGTTGGCGAAACCACTCACGGTGCTCTTCATCCACCTCATCGATGGCGGCCACCACGACCTCACGCCCGATCTCGTTGCGGCGCCGGCGCCACACCAGCAGGTGCGCCTGCTTGATCAACTCGATGCGCTGCCGTTCAGCCGATGGCAACAGGGCCAGGTTGTGACTCATGCCGCCACCCCGCGCAGGATGCCGTCACGGATCAGTCGCTCCACCAGCCACTGCTGGCCCTTGCCGGTGATCAGGGGGGTGAAGCTGATACGCCGCTCGCCGTTGCTGTCAAACGAGCTCTCCCGGGTCGCGAACAGCCCGCGGTCCACATACTCCTGCATCGGCAGGTTCCAGCGCTCCCCGCGGCAACTCATCAAGATCTTGCGTTCCCTCAGCAGGGAAAACAGGGTATTGGGGCCAAGGCCCACCGTCTTGGCAAACGCCGACAAGGTGATCCCCTTCTCCACACTGGCGATCTGCTTGGCAAACTCCACCGCCGGGGCATCCATCGCCACCTTCTGTTCCAGCGCCATCTTCTGCTCGGCCAACTCGGCAGCAAGGCGCAGTGCCTCCGGCAGCGACTGGGGGATCACCAGAGCATTCTGGTTGCCCTGCTGCTCCAGCTCCTGCCAGCGGCGAATAATCCGGATCCGCAACTGGGCGCTGTAACCTGCCACCAGACAAAGGCTCTCGTCCTTGTCCAGCAGCAAGCACGGTTGGGCCCGGCCCAGACTGTCCTGGTACTCGGCTGGCTTTTCAGCCGATTGAATCTCCACCAGCATCCGGCGAACATCGGCCAGCACGTTCTTGTGCTCCTTGCCGGTCAGCTCGGCGATTTCCACGCTGGTCATCGTCAAAGGGGTCACGCCCCTCATCATCAACTCCATCTCTCTACCCCCATCGAAACATTGGCGGCCAGGTACAACGCCAGACCGACGAGCAACAACAGCATCAACGCCGGCATCACGAGATCGCGCATGGGATCATCTCCAGCGTGGCGGGCCGCTGTTGCTGGCCGCGCAGGGCGTTAACCGCCTTCATCACCTCAGCCAGTTCGGCACCCTGTACCAGGTAGTGCCCGGCCCGGTGGGCCTTCGAGGTGAACCCCAATTGCCGCGGGCAATCCGACACCTCAAGGCGTATTTGCACCGGCAACCAGTCCTTCACCTCCGGGTACACCGCCACCCGCACATACCGGGCGCGGCGAATGTCCCGCTCACAGGCATCACTGAACGTCACCGCCATCACGCTATCCTCCCGGTTATCGTCACACCCTCGCGGCGATACTCGGCCAGCACCTGCTGCAGCTCGGCCTGAACCGCCTCATCGGTCACCTCGCGATCACGCACATAGACACGGGCCTCCGCCTGCATCTCGCAAGCTCGCAAAGAGACCTGGCGGCCAACAGGGGCAGACTTCGGTACCGGATTGCGCTGCAGGATGGTGGCCTTGACCTCGGCCGGGCGCGGGGCGAACTGGCGGCCAGCGTCATCGGCCAGCTCCAACACCGCCTCGCGGATCTGCTGGGCGGTGAACCCGCGCAGTTGAACACCCCAGGCCATGGCCACGCCGCGGGCATTGGCATCCAACTGGCTGGCACTGGCGGGCCAGCACCCGGCCATCAACGGCAACAGCTCATCGGCCAGGAACATCGACATGCCGGTGCTCACCTGCAGACTGGCCTGATTCACGGGCAGACTGGTCACGTTAGAGGGGAGTGTTGTCGTCATAATCGACCCCCGCGGCTCGCAGGGCCTGGGCCTGCTGTTGGGCTTGCGCCAGATTGGACAGAGGGCGCTGGTGGCCGGCAGACGGATTGCCGCGCTTGGCCTGCAACCGATCCCACTGCTGGCGCAGCTTCTGCGGGGCCAGGATGTTGGTGCACCAGAACGCATCCCGGCTCACCCAGTCATACAGCTCGCAAATATCGCGATGGCTACGCTGGTCCAGCTCACGCATCAGCCGGATCACGTTGGACCACTGCGCCCAGTTCGGCTCAAGAGCGGTCGGGGTGATCAGCTGCACTCGACGAAACATCCACTTCGCGGTCATCAGGTCATCGCTGGTCCCCCACGCCTTGCCGTTCGGGGTCTGGATAGCCGCCTCGGGAATGACCCGGGTCTTGGACTTGGGTTCGGGATCGGCAACCTCCAGAGCGGCAGGATCTTCCCCAACCTGGTCGAAAGTCGCGTCAGCGAGTTGCGACGAAGAGTCTTTAAGATCTTTGTTTGTTTTGTTGTTTATCTTGTTTAGATCTTCGGCGTGATACTCCGCGCCTAACTCCGCGCCATCAGATTGCGATACCCCCTCAATCCCCTGCCCTGATGCGGGTTGCAACTCCGCGCCCAACTCCGCGCCAATGTGTTCTGAAACTCCGCGCTGGTAAGGGTCGTAGTTGAGCAAGGTGACCAGGGTGTAACCCCGGGTACCCTGCTTGCTGGTGCGGCTGATCATCCCCTCCTGCTCGAAGGCCTCTAGGGATCGGCGAGCACTGTCTTCAGAGATGCCGCAGGCCTCCCCCAGGGATCGGGCCGAGCCCACAATCTGCCCACGCTGCAGTTGCAGACGATTACCGTTGAAGGTCACCTCACAGCGCTCATGCGCGGCCTCCAGCAGCAGGTGCAGCCACAGCGCCTTGCGCACCGGGTCACGGTAGAACGGCGCCTCCTTTAGGCTCTTGTAAAGCAGCACAAACCCGCTGCGGCGGTTGTCGGCCACGTTGCATCCTCGTGAAACTGGGGCGGCCACCGGGGCCGCCAGTCTGACTACCTTACCCATGGCTCACCTTCTTCAATCGCGTCGGCTTGGCCGCCTTCTTGGCGTCCCTCTCCTGCTGGCGCAGCTTGCGCTGCAGCAACTTGGCCATCTTCTTTCCCTCCGCCAGACACTTGGCAAACGCCTGCCCCTTGGCAAAGCACGGCGTGGTTCGAAAATGCCGCAGGGCCGCCTGGGTTGCGGTGTGCACCACATCCGGGGTGTATCCCCCCGCCGTCAGGATCTGTGTCACGTTGCGCTCGATAAACAGCTCAGGATGCATGGGCCACCTCCTGCAGGTGTTGCTGCAAACAGGCCAGATGGCGTTGCACCTGCTCGGCCGTGGCCGGAATGCGCAACCCGCTGTAGACCAGAAAGGCCCCCCGGGTGCCCACCACCAGCTTCGGCAACATGGGCGGGATGCACGAGCGGCGACTGCCTTGCGCCCTCGGCGATTGTTGGGTACGCTTGTCCACGTTGTTTTCTCCGCGAAAACCAACCTCGGGTCGGGCTGTTAGCGCAGCGCCGACCCACTCTTTTTGTGCTTCCTTCATCACTTCTCTCCTTGTGCATGTGGCCCCGGGAACGGGCGCACCTGACTGGCTACCGACTCTTCCAGGCTCAACAGCTCCTTGATGGCCCGGTGCACTGCCGCCGTGATGGACTGCCGCTCCACCGGGTCGATCACCCCGTCTTGCCGCGCTTCACGCAGCTCGCCAAACACTGCCGCCACCACCTCGCCCACCAGCATCACCTGGTCAGCCAGTTCCTCTTCGGTCACCGTGCTATCCGGCAGGGCCACCAGCGTATGGCCGCGGGCCAGCGCCCAGGCCTGCAGAATGGCGTTGTCACCGGTCAGCTCGGTCACCGCCATCGCCTCGGACAGGGTCAGGTGGTGGTCTTCGCAAGCAGGGTTGAACTTGTTGTTCAGGGTGGTCGGACGCTTGGAGCCCATCAGGCGGGCCAGATCGGTGATGTTGTACCGGCGGCTCAACTGATAAGCGGCGTCAATAGGGTCAGAAAGGTGGGAGTGTTCCCGCTTCACTCTCGTGGTTGTTCTGGTGGGTTTTGTCATGATGGTTCTCAAGCTGATTAGTTAGGGCGCTGAGCACCGACAGGTAACAGACCATCACGCTCCATTTTCTCAATCTGGTAGGCCCGCAGTGCGGGGATCTCACTTCCCCACTGATAGATCGCCTCTCGCTTTATGTTGAGCATCTCGGCCATCTTCTGGATCTGTTCAGCTCGTTTCTTACCGAACTTACTTAACGCGTCGTTCTTAGTCATATGACCCCCAAAAATAAAAGCATTCTTATAGTACATAGAAAGAATGCTTCTATCAAGGAGGTATAAGATGGCTTATATTTGTTTTTCAGGGGATACATGTGGAATCGGTAGGAGATCGGATCAGGAGGCTTCGTAAGAGCCTTGGCCTAACCCAAGTCAAGCTGGCATCTATGCTCGGTATAAAAGCACCAAGCGTGGTCCAATGGGAAAGCGACAAAACAAACCTGAGCGGCGAGAACCTACTCAATGCCGCCAAGCTGTTTGGGGTCACTCCCGACTACATCCTGTACGGGGGCGATAGAGAGCAGGTTTCTACTCCAAATTTGGAGCTGGCTCAGCCGGATATACACCGGATACCTGTGATTTCCTATGTGCAAGCCGGGGTCTGGACTGAAACCAGCGAGATCCGCGAGTGTGACGGCAATATGGTCTATATCACCACCGATCTTGACTTGGGGCAGCGTGCCTTCGCTATCGTGATCCGGGGTAATTCCATGGAGCCGGAATTCACCGAGGGGGATTTGGTGCTGATCGACCCGGACGAGCCGCTCCACCCAGGCGATTTCGTGGTGGCCAAGAACGGCGAGGAAGAGGCTACATTCAAGAAGTACCGCCCGCGTGGTTACGGCGAAGATGGCAAGGAGATCTTCGAGCTAGCCCCTCTCAATGATGACTATCCCACCATGCGCTCAGACCGTCAGCATATTCAGATCATCGGTACCATGGTGGAACACCGTCGCCGTAGACGGCGTCGTTAGGAATAGACCATGGAAGGTTTATTACAGCACTTTGATAGTAGCAACCAATACGTAACTTTATACTGCAGAGAATACTCTGCCTGGATTTATTCCCAATCTATCCCTTTCTTCTTTCATCACCAGCTCCTTGAACGACAAGATACATCAAACGGAAATCATATTTTCATTCTGAGGTTCAGAAGATGAGATTTAGCCAACGAATAGGAAAACGACCTGTTAACTCTGTCATTCAGACTGAAGGAATGACGGATGAGCTTCGCAACTCAATATGGAACGTTCTCGATCTTTACATTTTTAGTAGAGATGGATTTGTTTATCATAGATATCACCATGGGATAGGTGACATAGATGTATTTAGCAAATCGCTCTGGTTTAATTTATTCAAAAAACCAATAGATACTCGTCCAGATCATCCTTCCGATATCCTTTTCCATATTCGTCAATACTACTTCGGGTGCGAATGGTATGACGTCTATGACTTCCTCGAGTTTACTCTTGGGATAGAAAAATCAAATCCAATGAATGAAAGATTGAATAATATCTTAGAGCGTGAGCTTGCAGGCTACCGTTTTATTTCAGGCTCCATTGTCCCTGTGACAGATCAACAAGAAATAAAATCTATAGAACAAGCCATGACTGCAGGACCATTTGCTGGTGTGGAGGCTCACCTAAGTAGCTCTATCGAACACCTCAGCAGAAAACAAAATCCAGACTATCGAAACTCTATTAAAGAGTCCATTTCAGCAGTTGAAAGTTTGGCAAAAGAGCTGACCGGCAATCCCAAAGCAACCCTAGGTCAAGCACTCTCGACTCTGGAGAAAGACGGTAAAATTCATCCCGCTCTAAAAAATTCTCTAACTGCGCTGTACGGCTATACCAGTGATGAAGGGGGCATTCGTCACGCAATGCTTGAGGAACCAGAGCTATCTGCATCTGATGCAAAGTTTATATTGGTTGCATGTTCAGCCTTTATAAATTACATGAAGGAAAAGGTTTGACACCATCAAATATCGTCATAACTGATAAAGAGGAAACAGATGTTGGAGTTAATGCCAAAAATAGCAGATATATCTAGCATCAAAGGGATAAGTAAACTACTAAGTTTACCAATGGTTTGTGTAGCATATATGCTTCAATCTGGCGCAGTGATTTCCCTTGACAGTTTTGTGATCCTATCAATACCCAGCGATATATCTGCTTTTGCTCAATTGAATAGATTGATTCTCATATTTATCTTGAAGTCACTATTTATATCCACGGCTACTCTAATAATATATGAAATGCTAAAGGCGATACATATATTCACTAACAAACCTATATTGCACGTTATATCAATGTTATTTATTGCATTTGCAATTTTAGGAATATTTGGTTTGGAGCACTTCCCCCAAATATCAGCAATCAACCCATTCTGGTTTTACAGTTTTATTGTATGGGGCATTTACATTCAGACTACTGTAGATAAGTTCGACCTTATTGATGAGGAATTTAGAAAGACGCCTTAGCCAAAGCTAAAGCTAAAGCTAAAGCTAAATATGGAGGTATTATGACAACATTGGATAGAAATGGACAGCCGTTTGCAAATTACAACGCTAGTCGAAATCGTGACAAATTACTAAACAATCTCACTGGTATACTGGATGGGATCGTGGCGGATGGCATCATTGAGGAGCAAGAGGTTCTCTATCTCGATACTTGGCTAAAAGAATGTGCGGGTAGCCGTGACTGGGTGCTGAGAGAGTTAAGTAAAACGGTATCTGATGTGCTGGCCGATGGAGTGATCACGGAAGATGAGAAACTTCATTTGATGGGTGTCATCCCTCAATTTATGGAATCACTGCGACATCTCCCAGGGGTGGATTTCTACTCGCAAGAGTCAGACAAGCTACTGCTGGAAGGGCTCTGCAAAGGGATGGCTGGCGATCAACATCTCTCTGACGCTGAAATCCGCTACATGAGGTGGTGGATGACCCAAAATAGCATGTTGCGTGCTCACTACCCCGGCAAGCATCTTTATCAGACCGTCGAGCGGATCCTTGAAGATGGTGTGATCACCGAAGAGGAACGTGAAGAACTACATCAACAAGTACTGCTGTTTGTTGGCAATCCCTTTGAACAAGGTGCCGTCGATGGCATGGCAACCCGCCTCGCAGTTTCCGAGCTGACCATTGACTCATTGGCTGGACAAGGAGTGTGTTTTACCGGGGCATTTCTTTCCGGGACTCGCAATCAGTGCCAAGAGAAAGCAATGAACCTTGGAGCCATCCCACATAATACCGTCACAAAAGAAGTCGATTACTTGATCATTGGTGAACTTTGCTCCCGCGATTGGCGCTACTCATCCTATGGCCGCAAAATCGAAAAAGCGATGAAACAGCAAGAAAAAGGCCACCATATCAAGATCGTGACCGAAGAAGCTTGGCTGGAGTATGTCGAGGCCATCGACAGCGCCATTGAAAGTTAATTCGTCTGTAATCCAGCCCACCAAAAGAGTGGGCATTTTTACACACCAAAATGAAAGCATTCTTATATTTTAACTTGCCACACACAGATAAGCATACTTACAATCAATTCCGTACACACCAGTAAACGGGATGAATTATGTCGAACCAACACCACCAAAAGCGCATCTACATCGCAGGCCCCATGTCGGGCCTGCCTGACTGCAACCGCCCCGCCTTCCATGCCGAGGCCAACCACCAGCGTGAGCGCGGCCATATCCCGCTCAACCCTGCCATCTTCCCCGAGGGCCTGACTCAAGCCGAGTACATAGCCTGCAGCCTGCCCATGGTCATGCTCGCCGACGAGCTGGTCATGCTCCCGGGCTGGCGCGATAGCCAGGACGCCACCGCCGAGTTCCACCTCGCCATGAAGTGCGGCAAAGTCATCCGCCAGGCCGAAGACGGCTTTGCCTGGTACCCCACCAGCCCGGAGACCGCAGCATGAGCCACACCACCTTGCATCTCGAGAAACGTGTTTTGGACCCATGTTGTGGCAGCCGAATGATGTGGTTTGATCGTCAGCACCCTGACGTGGTTTTTGGCGATCTGCGCCGCGAGGTGATTTCCGTCACGGACCGTTCCCACGGCAACCAGAACGGTACGCGAACGCTTCGCATAGAACCTGATGTGCAAATGGACTTTCGGGCGCTGCCTTACCCAGATGGCGCATTCAAACTGATTGCATTCGACCCACCACATCTGGAACGAGCAGGACCGAATAGCTGGCTTGCAGCCAAATACGGCAAGCTCGGTCCTGACTGGCGTGATGACCTGCGCCGTGGCTTCTCTGAGTGCTTCCGCGTCCTGGCTCCTGACGGAGTGCTTGTCTTTAAGTGGAATGAGACTCAGGTAAAAGTTGGGGAGGTATTGGCGCTCACTGACGTCAAGCCCTTGTTCGGTCACCCAAGTGGCCGCCATGGGCTCACACACTGGCTCGTGTTCATGAAACCCACAGAGCGGGAGGTAGCATGAACCACTACGCCCAAGCGCTGGCCGAACTGCAGGCCCAGCCTGACCACGAGCTCAAGCAGATTGGCGACCAATGGCAGACCCCCAAGGCGCTGGCCTGGGGCCTGTTCCACCAGTTCGCCCCCACCCTGGGGCCGGTGGTGCTCGACATGTTCGCCGACGACTGCAACCACCTGGTGCCGCACTACTACGACGCCGAAGACAACGCCCTCACCCAGGAGCTGGCCGCCGACCTGCGCCGCCTGGGGGGTGCTGCCTACGCCAACCCGCCCTACTCGCGCCCCTGCACGGATAGCGAGGGGAACCCCATCACCGGGATGGAGGCCATCCTCAACTACTGCCGCGAGCAACGGGCGCTGGGCGCCAAGATCATGTTGCTCATCAAGGCCGCCACCAGCGAAACCTGGTGGCCGGAAGATGCCGACTTCATCCAGTTCATCAGCGGGCGCATCGGCTTTGAGGTACCGAGCTGGTACGTGCCCCGCGACCCGAAGAAGGACAAGCCCAGCTCCAGCGGCTTTGCCTCAGCCGTGGTGATCTTCGACGCCGGCTGGCAGGGCGAGCGCCGCCCCGAGGCACGCCTGCGCCGTGACGACCTCATCACCACCGGCACCATCATCCTCGACATGATCCACCGCCAAGCGGTAGAGCTCACCCTGGCCGCCGATCACGTTATCCGTAACGCCGGCCTCAAGCTGGCCCCCGTGGTCACCCAGGAGCAACCCGCCATAACAGAACCGGCCGCGGGGGAACCACCAGCAGCCGACGATAACGAGGCCAGCGCCGCGGCGGCGGCCGAACTGGGCTATGCCGATGCCAGCAGCATCATGGCCAAGCAAATTGAATGCGTTGATCTCGGCGAAGAGCAACAGGATACGGTCAGGGGTTATGTGCAAGGCTGGCTGGACGAGCCTTATCCACTCTCCGAGATCTTCTATCGGCTCGATCTGGCCGTCGCCAACCTGCTGGCCGGCAAGCCTATCCATCAGGGCTTTGTCGCAGAAGAGAGTCGTTCCCCCACCCTGCCCCACTGGCAACGCCACCCCGCAGTGAAGGGGGTTATCTACCAGATCGACGATGCGGACATCCTGACCCCGGCCAGGACCGCCGAGCTGGCCGCCTGGATCATCGACAACCTGACGGCGCCAGGCGATCTGCTGGAACTAGCCACCGCCAAGGCCGCCGAGCTGTTGGCGCAGAGTACCGAAGCCACCATCCCAGAGCCAAACCATGCAGAGCGGCAGCTCGAGCTGCTGGATGCCCACCACCCAACCGAGGAACCCAGCACAAAGCCGCTCGAGGACTGGGCCTTTGACTACCAGAACAACGAGCTCAATTTGGGCGGCGCCGAGTGGCCGTGCTTTGTCGCCGTGCTGACCGTGCTCTACGGCGCCAAGGAGCACTACACCGCCCGGGAGGTAGCGATCGCCATCTCAGTCAGCGATGAGCAGCTCATGGACGAATACACCACCCTGGACGAGGAAACCAAGGTGCTGCTGCGCAAGGCTGTCTCCACTCTGAAGCAGGTTGAGGGATACAACTTCACCGAGGCCTTCACCATGCTCGACCTGCACCGCCAGGAGGCCGTCATCGCCTTTATGAACGCCCTGCATAACGAGCCGACCCTCAGCCCCGTCACGCAAAAGAGCGTGATGATCAATGCCATTACTCGAGTGAATGAGGTGGCAGCATGAGCATCATTCAGGAGGTTGCCGAGTGGGTTCATGCCCGAACCGATGGCGCCATCAGCGCAGAGGTGGCTGCGGCCTTCTCCCTCACGGTCAGCAAGGCCAGCATCGTGATGGGCCAGATACACAGGGAGGCCCGCTTCACCACCCGAGTTGAACACTTTTGCATGGTCGGGGAGAACGGCAGAGGGCGGCACACTCGCCGCCTCTTCGTGGACCAGGTGCGGGATCCGCAATGGCACAAGACGCCGGTGATCGGCATCAACGAGGAGCAGCAGATTGTGAGGTTCGACAGCATTGTCGAGGCGGAACGAACAGGCGGGTTTGTGCGGGTCAGCATCACCCGTTGCCTGAACAACTCTCAGGCAACCCATGGTGGCTATCGCTGGACCGTCGCTACAAATGAACAGAATGGATAGGAGGAAGCATGCAAGAACAGATTGAAAAGATTGACCAGAGTGAGCTGATGATTATGTTGGGAAAAGGGCGCACAGCGCTGTATCACCTGCGCATGAGGGATACCACCTTTCCCAAACCCATCGACCACCAGCCACTGCGCTGGATAAAGTCACACATCATGGCCTGGATTGACAGCCACAACCGGATCAGTGGCAACGCCTAGCTCCCGCTGGATCACCGTCCACCAGCGCTCATAGGCAGCCGCTTGATCCTCAAGCCAGTCATGTTTGTTGTAAACAGCCATCACGCCAAGCAGGGTGTGCCCCAGCATCACTTCGGTGATATGGGGCGACACCCCCATTTCCGATAACCGGGTCGACAGCGTTCGACGAGCATCATGAATCCGCCAATGGGGGATCCCCAGGCTGCTGCGTAAGCGGCTCACCAGCCGATTGCACGAGTGGATCTCCAACGGCCCATTCCCCTCCCCTTGCCCAGGGAACAGATAGACCTGGTCCACCGACGCCATCGCGGCTCGTTCGAACAGTTGCTTGCCCACCGATGTGATGGGGCGGCGGATAGGCCTGCCGGTCTTGCTGATCTCCGCCGGCACGGTCCAGACCATAGACTCGAAATCCAGGTCCTGGCGTTTTAGCGTTCTGGCCTCTGACAGCCGGCACCCATAGACCAGGCAGAGTAGATGAATCACCTTGTTGCCGGTTCCGGCCCGGCTGGCCTCGATGGCCCGCCAGATCTTCGCAACCTCTGGCACAGTCAACACCCGGTGACCGGTCTTGGCGGGGGCGCCAACATCCCTGGCCCGCAGACTCATCATGTTGGGCATGTTGATCGTGCCGCGGCGAGCATGCCAGTTGAAGCACGCCTTCAATGCCGTGATCACAGCCCGGGTTACCCCGGGTGCACGTTCACTGATGGCATCGAAATAGCTCAACCACATGTCCATGGTGATCTGGTTGATTGGCCGGTCAGGCAAGCGGTTCTTCACCGACGAGAAGGTATAGCGATAGTATTTCTGGGTGCCTTCTCGGCACTCCCGCATCACGTACTTCTCGAACCACTCATCAAACAACGCTGCAGGCGTAGGCCCGTCGCCCGAGGCACTGATCGGCGCAACACCGCTTTTGAGCTCATCGGCCTTTATCCGGGCCTCTCGCAAGGTCAGAGCCGGGTACCGACCAAGAGAGGTCCGAACCCGCTTCCCGTCGACCACATGCCGAACCTGGAACGCAACCACCCCCTTCGGTGAGACCCGGACACTCAGCCCATCACCGTCGCTCACTTCGCTCGGGCCAGCATATGGTTTACCATTCACCCCTCGAAGCCAGCTATCTAATAACGCCATTGCTACCCCATAAAATTTTGTACCACTCGCATGGGGTATTTTGTACCAGATAATGTACCAGCAGGCCATTGAACAACGTCAGGTTTGGGTGAACGATGAAAGTGTCTTCGGAATTTGCATCTCACCATAACGGCACTAAATCCTGAAAAATCAATCAGAAGCGCGAACATAAAAGAACACATGAGCACATCATCGAAGCAAACCACCCAGCCCACTTACTACTTCCACGACTACGAGACCTTCGGCATCAGTCCGGCCAAAGACAGGCCGTCGCAGTTTGCGGGCATTCGCACCGACGCGGATTTCAACGTCATCGGCGAGCCGCTGGTGATTTACTGCAAGCCGCTGGCAGATTACCTGCCGGAGCCGGAAGCCTGCCTCATCACCGGCATCACGCCGCAAAAGGCGATGAAGGACGGGCTGTGCGAGGCGGACTTCATCCGCCAGATCCACGCAGAGTTCGCCACCCCGGGCACCTGCGTGCTCGGCTACAACAGCATCCGCTTCGATGACGAGGTGACCCGCTATACCCTCTATCGCAACTTCTATGACCCCTATGCCTACGCCTGGCAGAACGGCAACTCCCGCTGGGACATCCTCGACATGCTGCGGGCCTGCTACGCCCTGCGCCCGCAGGGGATAGAGTGGGCCGTCGATGAAGAGGGCAAGCCGAGCTTCAGGCTGGAGAAGCTGACGGTGGCCAACGGCGTGGCCCACGCCAACGCCCACGATGCGCTCTCGGATGTGCTGGCCACCATCGAGATGGCCAGGCTGGTGAAAAAAGCCCAGCCCAAGCTCTTCGAGTACCTCTTTGATCTTCGCAACAAGAACAAGGTGAAGGCCCTCATCGACGTGGTGACCATGAAACCCCTGGTGCACGTCTCCGGCATGTTCTCCCCCTGGCAGGGGTGCGCAAGCTGGGTGTCGCCGCTCGCCTGGCACCCCACCAACCAGAACGCGGTGATCATGGTGGATCTGACCCGTGACCCGACTCCGCTCATAGAGCTCTCCTGCGAGGAGATCCGCGAGCGCCTCTACACCAAAAAAGAGGAGCTGGGGGATCTGGCCGGCATTCCGGTCAAACTGGTGCACATCAACAAGTGCCCGGTGCTGGCCCCGGCCGCCACCCTGACCCCGGAGCGGGCGGACGAACTGGGCATCAATCGGGCTCAGTGCCGCAAGAGCCTGGATCTGCTGCGGGCCCACCCCGAGGTGCGGGAAAAACTGGTGGAGGTGTTCAACCAGGAGTTTGCCGGCAGCACCGACGGCGACCCCGACACCCAGCTCTACGCCGGCTTCTTCGGCCACGGCGACAAGTCCACCATGGATCTGGTGCGCGCCACTCCGGCGGATCTGTTGGGGGAGCGGGAGTTTGCCTTCACGGATCCCCGTCTGCCCGAGATGCTATTCCGTTACCGCGCCCGCAACTGGCCCCACACCTTGAGCGAAGCGGAGCAGAAGCGCTGGCGCCTGCACTGCAGCGACTACTTCAGCCGCCGCCTGCCGGATTATGTGCCGCGCCTGGAAGCCCTGGCGGAACAGAACCAGGGGAACGAACGGAACTTTGCGATTCTAAAGAGTCTCTATCACTACCTTGAAAATCTGTGAGATGTGAGCCGTTTCACAGTTAAAAACCGATGCGTTTCCCCGGCTCGCGACATAATGGGCAGGGAGCCCAAGCTCCTGATAGTGTGAATATTTAGATGCGCTGACGGCATGGATGCCGTGCTTTCGACTGTTGGGGAACTCTCGTTTTATGCGTTCAGCTCTGCCTGCTTTGACACTCGTCGCCTGTGCCCTGCTGCCCCAGGCCGCCCTCGCTGGCGCCCGGTTCGAGGTGCCGGACTACCTCTTGCGCCTGCCGGAGCAGACCTACCGGCTCATCGAGCACAACTTCAGCACCCTCTACCAGCAGACCGACTTCACCCCGCAAATCACCAACAGCTATTTCAACCACTCGGATCTCTACCGCTTCGCCGGCATTCCCCTGGCCATCACGCCGCAAAACGGCTTCCAGATGGAGGTGTTCGGCCAGCTCTACAACAAGTCGTCCCAGATCTATGCCCAGATGAGCCAGGATCTCTCCCTCTATCGCACCCTGCGGGTGGACATGATGGGGGATCAGAGCGACGAGATCGCCATCGGCATGGGGCTCGGCATCCCCCTGACAACCCGCCTCACCGTCAAGGCGCTCGCCTCCAGCAACGAGATCCCGGGCTATGGCTCCGCCAATTACGCCATCGGGATGGAGTGGCACTTCTAGAGACCATTTCGCCACGTAAAAAAGGCTCCCGAGGGAGCCTTTTGGCAGTGCAACGCCATCAGGGGTAGCGGATCACCGCCCCCTGCCCCCCTTGCAGCACCAGGGTGCTCCCCAGGGGCGTCTCGTCCCAGAAGCTCGTGCCCCCCGGCGCCAACGGGAACTCGCAGGGGTGCTCCCCCCAGTTGAACAGGCAGAGCAGCTCGCCGCCCCCGGGCAGCGCCACCCGCCCGCGCTCGAATGCCATCCCCTCGAAGCGGGCCGCCGGGGTGCGCGCGGCGCACAGGGCGAGCAGCTTGCCAAGGCGCGCCCCTTGCGCCTCGTCCAGATCCTGCAATCTGTCCCCCGCCAGTACCATGCCACCGCTCGCCACCAGGGCGGCCAGGTGGAAGTCGTACTCGGCGCGGCTCCCGTGCTGGCCCGGAATATCCCGCAGGCAGACGCAGTCGGGGTCCAGCACCCAGAGCCGCTCGTGCTGCCAGGCGCGGCAGAAGGCTTCTCGCGCTATCTGGCGAAAACGGGGGCCCTGGCGCTCCACGTCATCGCTCACCCGCATGCCATGTACCAGGCCGAGGCTCGGCCACAGCGGCGCATTGCAGCCGAGCAGGAAGGCCCCCTCCCCGGCGCCGCGCAGGATGGCGGCCATACCGCGCCGATAGGCCTCCACCCGGGTGGCGGCGGGGTCGTGGAAGCGACCACCGTGGATGGCCCCCCAGAAGTTGGCATCGAGCTTGAAGTAGTGAATGCCCCACTGGGTACGCAGGGTGCGAAATACCTGCTCCAGGTGCGTCTGCACCTCGGGGTGGGTGCCATCCAGCACGTACCAGGGGGTGCAGCGCCAGCCCCCGTAGGTGACCCGCTCCGAGGGGAGCGGCAGGCCATCCTCCCCTTTCACGAACCAGTCAGGGTGCTGCTGGAACACCCGGGAGCCGGGCTCGGCGATAAAGGGGGCGACCCAGAGCGCAGGCTCGCAACCGGCGGCGCGGATCTCCCCTGCCAGGGCCGCCACCCCCTCCTCGAACTTGGCGGAAGGGGTGAGCCAGTCCCCCATCCTGGCCTGATAGCCATCGTCTATCTGCACGTAGCGCAGGGCCGGGAAACGCTCGGCCCGCACCGCCAGGTTCTCGCGAATGTCCGCCGCGCTCACGTTCGCGTAGTAGTGATACCAGGAGCACCAGCCGCTCGGGCGCGTGGGCACCTCCCCCACCAGGGAGCCGTGCTCGGCGGCGATATGCTGCGCCAGCGTCGCGAGCAGGGCCTCCCTGTCCGGCCCCTTCAGGCAGATCAGCGCCTCGCTCTGCCAGTGTGCACCCGGCGCCAGGGTGCGCCCTTCGGTGTTCATCACTATCTCGAGGCGCCCGTCGGGATGGAGGCGAAACTCCCCGCCAAAGCGCTGGCAGCTCGCAAAGGCCAGCAGCAGCCAGCCCCCCTCCTGCGCCACCAACAGCAGGTTGTGCACCGTGTGGTAGCCATCGTCGGCGGTGATGCGATAGACAGACGCATCGGGGCAGCGGCCCAGGTGCTCGGGGGCGTTCCAGCGTCCCCCGGTCTGGGCCAGCATCTGGAACCCCTCCCCGTAGATGGCCGCGTCGGGCGCAAGTCCGAGATCACCCTCAAACAGCCGCCAGTGGTGGACGGCCTCGGACTGCTTCCCGGTGTTGTCGAGCCTCACCCGGCAAAGCGGCCCCTCCCACTGGCGGGTTTGCAGCAGGGTGTCAGGGAGGGCAGGGTCGGCGGGCAGTTGGCGCAACCGGGCCAGGAGAGAGGGGGTCGACATGGGAACTCCTTCTTGTGAATGGGGTTGAAGCCGGGCCATTGTATCCCCTGCGGGCCAGTTGACCCTGTTCCCTCCCCCCCGTGCCTGTTAAACTGCGACCTTGCTCACACTTGCCAAGATGAGGCCCCCGTGCTGCTGCAACGCACCCTGCGCTACCTTCGTGATTTTCTGGTCATCATCGCCTGTCTGCTGGCAGGCAAAGCCGTGGCGGCCATCCTGCCCTTCGCCTTCCCCGGCAGCATCATCGGCATGCTGCTGCTGTTCGTGCTGCTCTCCTTGCAGATCGTCCGCTTCTCCTGGGTCGAGCTGGGGGGCGGCCTGCTGCTGCGCCACATGGGGGTGCTGTTCGTGCCGGTGGCGGTGGGCCTGGTGGCCTGGCTCGAGCCCCTGCGCCAATCCTTCGGTCTCATCATGCTCTGCGTCGTGCTCGGCATCGTGCTCATCCTGGGCGCGGTTGGCCACCTCTATCAAAGGATGAACAAGCCATGATCCTCTGGTTCGCCCTGCCCCTCACCCTGGCCCTCTATTTCATGACCCGGGCCCTCTACCGCCGCCTGCCCTGGCCCGTCATCAATCCGGTGCTGATCCCCACCGCCGTCATCATCGGCCTGCTGCTCTGGCTCGATCTGCCTCTGGATCAGTACCAGCAGGGGGCCTCGCCCCTGACCGCCCTGCTGGAACCCGCCGTGGTGGCCCTGGCCCTGCCGCTGTACCAGCAGGCGCGCCAGATCCGCGACAAGCTCACACCCATCCTGGCCTGCACCCTCACCGCAGTGCTCATCTCGGTCTGCACCACCCTGGGGGTCGGCCACCTGATGGGGGCGGATCCGGCGCTGCTCGCCTCCATCGCCACCAAGTCCATCACCACGCCGCTCGCCATGAGCGTCAGCCAGTCCCTCGGCGGCATTCCCGCCATCGCCGCCGCCGTGGTGGTGGTGGTGGGGATCCTGGGGGCCCTGGCGGGCTATCCCCTGCTCAAGCTGATGCGGGTCACCGACCCCGAGGCCCAGGGACTCGCCATGGGAGCCTGCGCCCACGCCATCGGCACCGCCGCCTCCGCCGAGCAGGGGGTGACCCAGGGCGCCTTCTCGTCGCTGGCCATGGTGGTGTGCGGTGTGCTGACCGCGGCCATCGCCCCCCTGCTGTTCGCCCTCTACCACTGGCTGACCTGATCCCCGTTGCCATGGCCGCCCCTGCGGCCATGGCCTCTGTGCCCTTTCACCGTTTCCATCCGATACCCTCACCTCCCTGATGCCGGGAGCTGGCGCACAGATTGCGAAAGACAAACGTTTCCTTTACCATCCCCGCCCCTTTGCCCATCAAGGCGTGAGCGCGCTCACACAATTCGCCGCGCTTGCTCCCTACAATGGCCCCCCAATTGGCCTTTGAGGACACAGTATGCATCCCCGCTTTGCCAAGCCATTCGAGACCCTTTCCGCCCCGCTCCAGGCCGCCCTGCTGCCCATGCTGGGGGACGATTTCCAGGCCCGTTTCACCCCGGACCAGGTCGCGACCCTGAAGGCCGCCACCGGGCTGGATGACAGGGCCCTGCGTCTGGCCTTACTGCCGCTGGCGGCCGCCTGCTCGGTGGCCCCCATCTCCAGGTTCTTCGTCGGCGCCATCGCCTGCGGCCTGAGCGGCACCTGGTACTTTGGCGCCAACATGGAGTTCGCGGGCCAGGGGCTGTTCCACTCGGTCCACGCCGAGCAGTCCGCCATCTCCAACGCCTGGCTGGGTGGCGAGACCGGGATCTCCGAGATCACCGTGAACTACACCCCCTGCGGCCACTGCCGCCAGTTCATGAACGAGCTGAGCACCGCCAAGACCCTGAAGGTCTCCCTGCCGGACGATCTCAGCGAGCTGCAATCCTTCCTGCCCCACTCCTTCGGCCCCGCCGATCTCGAGATCACCGATGCCCTGATGAGCCCCCAGGCCCACGACGAGCTGGTACTCGAGAGCGACGATCCCCTGTGGCAGGCTGCGCTCGCCGCCGCCCGCCAGAGCTATGCCCCCTACAGCCAGGGCTATGCCGCGGTGGCGCTGCAGTTCGAGAACGGGCGCATCTTCTGCGGCCGCTATGCCGAGAACGCCGCCTTCAACCCGAGCCTGCCCCCTATGCAGATGGCCTGCGCCCACGCTGTGCTGGGTGGCGAGGATCTCGCCACCGTGCGCCGCGCCGTGCTGCTGGAGAGCAAGGATGGCCAAATCAGCCAGCGGGATTCGGCCCAGTCCACCCTGAAGGCCCTGGGTTCAGTCGAGCTTGAGTACAAAGCCGTCTGACCCCGACATCCGTCAACGGGAAGGGGAGCTGCGGCTCCCCTTCTTGCTCTCTGCGGCTCTCATCCTGCCCCTCCCCCCCTCTCTCTGCGCCTCTGGCGCCGTGCATCAGATGCCCCCCTGCCCCATGTGAGGGCGGTCTCCCTCCGATGACCTTATTGGCAGACCTCCTCTGCGGTGGCGGGAAGCCCAGGTTAAGGGGCCAATACCCCGCCCTCGCCCCTTGCGGCCCCCGTGTGTGACCCCAAGATGCATTTGCCAAGCCACTGGGATCCCGCCTCTCCATGGATTTTGCAAATACCTTTCCCTGCCGATTCCCCCGACGCGGGGCGGTATGGCGGCGGCGGGAAAGGTCGGGGAAGGTCGGGGAAGGGATAAATACCCCGTCCCCGCCTCTTGCGGCCCCCGTGTGTGACCCCAAGATGCATTCGCCAAGCCACTGGGATCCCGCCTCTCCATGGATTTTGCAAATACCTTTCCCTGCCTGTTCCCTCGATGAGGGGCGGTATGGCGGCAGCGGGAAACGTCGGGGAAGGGGTCAATGCCCCGCCCCTGGCAGCCCCCGTGTGTGACCCCAAGATGCATTCGCCCAGCCACTGGGATCACCCCTCTCCATGGATTTTGCAAATACCTTTCCCTGCCGTTCCCTCGACGCGGGGCGGTATGGCGGCGGGAAACCTCGGGTAAGGGGTCAATGCCCCAGCCCCCTGTCGGCTGCTTCCCCCCTGAAATACAGTCGGGGG